>CAZYLE010000168.1:73-4180 GCA_964648675.1 uncultured Dehalococcoidales bacterium | reverse complement strand
CGACATCCGTATCTGCTCTGAGAACGCTATGTTCGCTATGCCCGAGGTGAAACGAGGCCTAATGCCTATTCCAGGCCTATTTGCCTTGCCCCGCCTAATAGGGCAAAGTAATGCCATGTTTTTACTTTTGACCGGCGAGACGATAGATGCCAATGAGGCCTACAGGCTCGGTGTGGTGGCCAAAGTGGTGCCTCTCGATGAGCTCATTCCCACGGCCACCAGCATCGCTGAGATCATCTGTGAGAATGGCCCTCTGGCAGTGAGGACTGTCAAGCAAATAGTGAAGCTGGGAGCCGAGGTGCCTCTGGAATACGGGCGGCGTTTTGCCGCAGCCATGATTGACTCGGTCTGGGGGTCGGAGGATGCGCGGGAGGGGATGACCGCCTTTGTCCAGAAGAGAAAGCCAGTCTGGAAAATGCGTTAGCCAGCGTTAGGCCAGCTTTGGATACTACTTAATGTCGTGGGGCGATAGGAAGACCCCTTTACAACGTGTATTTTTATTCTTACACAGCACCGCCAGAGGATTGGGCGGCATCGACAGAACGAAACTGAATTGGAATGGGTCATGATGCTCATAGATAGAACTCCCGATATGGTTCTAAAGGTAAAGGTCACCGTTGACCTATTCTATTCGTGTTCCTGGGTGACGAATTCAGGGATTTCATGATTGTACGCTAAGCAAACGCGGTATAGGTTAGGCATATAACAAATCTACGGGAGGTTTTCAAGGCGCTATGGCAAATAAAAGCCGGTCACTGAGGAAAAAGAAGATAGGTCTGGCTCTGGGTGGTGGCGCTGCCCGTACATTGGCGCATATTGGCGTTTTGAAAGTACTTGAAAAAAGGGGTATTATTCCCCACATGATCGCCGGGACAAGCATGGGGTCGATTATCGGAGCTATTTACGCCAAGGAGCTAGATATAGAACGTCTGGAGCAGTACGCCATGGAATGGAGCCAGTGGAAGACGGCCCAGTTGATTGATCCCGCCCTCCCCAGAGTAGGACTTATTAAGGGTAGAAAAGTAGAGACTATTCTGGACTCCTATCTGGGTGATGTGAGTTTTTCCGATTTAAAGGTGCCTTTCGCCTGTGTTGCCGTCGATATTAATACTGGCGAAGAGGTAGTAATTCAGGAAGGCAAAGTAGCGAGAGGGGTGAGGGCGAGCATATCAATCCCGGGGATATTCCTACCGGTTGAGCGGGGTGGCAGGATATTGGTGGACGGGGGCCTAGTAAATCCTGTTCCAGTTAGTACCGTCAGGGAGATGGGCGCCGATTTTATCATTGCGGTGAATGTGCTGCCACATCCGCATGGTAAGCTCCTTGAGCAAGGCGAGGGAGAATTAAGCAGAGGCCTTAATATATTTACCATCCTGGCACAGACACTGAATATATCCGCAAATCTGATCGCGGAGTCCAGTCTTAAAGGCGCTGATATAGTAATCGAGCCTGAGGTTTCCCACTGCGGTCCTGCAGATTTCCATCTTGCTCGCGAGCTCATACCATATGGGATGGAAGCTGCTGAAAGAGCGCTCTCAACGGTCGAACTCTAAAAACGTGCCGTCTTACCTTTGCCTCACATGTACACAACACCATCATTGACAAAGCGAGCGGCTTATCGTTGTCAGTTCAAGAACTGGTAAACCATCACACTAGGTCTTTAAGTCTTGGATGACCTCAATCTCCCCCAAAAGCCGCCAAAGAACCATATGCTGCGGCTAAGCTGAGAGCAGCGTATTAACGCTATAAATCAGTTGTTGCTTCAGGCTATTTTCTGTCCGCCGGCGCCAAGGTTGTAGATTGCATCGACCTTCACCTTCACCGCTGCCTTGGGGGGATTGGGAATTTTCAACATCTGCGCTATCTTCTTGGCGCTCTCGTAGAGGTCTCCCTTGGTTATAAACTCCGCCTTGCCGACAAAACGGTAGCCCTGAATAGTGCTCTTGTCGGCTACACCGATGGCCACTGCGGGATTCTTCTGAAGGTTTGCCCAGGTGCGCCCACCAGATAATTCAAAGAACACGATGTGTTCATCATCCAATACCTGGGTGGTACCCTTGGTCACAAGGTTGGGCGTGCCGTCTGCGTTGGTGGTGGCAATGAACGCCGCCTGATTAGCTATCATCTTCTTCATTTCCTCAGTTATTTTCGCCATGATCTCCCTCCACATCTTTTATTTCAGTCCAGACAATATAGCGCCGTCGCCTTCCCTTGTCAATTGGATTACTCCGGGAGCATTGTCGGATGCACCTCATTTACGGTATCCTTGTGAAGCGCGATGGTTTCCAGGCTATTGGAAAGCCCGATACTCATGGCTGGGAGTAACGTCAGGTGAAGATGGCTTCAATGGTGAGAGATGCTCAATGATGTCTTACAAGGCAAAGTTTACCAACGGAGGTTGAAATGAACGGGCAGCATGGATATACAGGTAAGTTTCTAAAGGTGGATTTATCTTCAGATCGCATTTCTAGCATTCCTACAATGGAGTATGCTGATAGATTTATTGGAGGTATGGGCATTGCCAGCAAAATCTATTGGGACGAGGCCTCACCTGATATCAAAGCCTTCGATCCCGAAAGCCCCCTCATATTCGTTACTGGACCCACAGCAGGGTTTACCGGAGTGGCTGGTTCCATCTGGCAAGTCCATGGGAGGTCGCCGCTCACCATTCCAGAACAGTTCTCCTGCGGTAGTCTGGGGGGAACATGGGGAGCGCAGCTCAAGTTCGCTGAATACGATGCCATCTTGATTCAAGGCAAAGCAGAGAGGCCCGTTTATCTTGCTATTGAGGATGGAGCTGCTCAAATCAGGGATGCCTCAACTCTCTGGGGCAAGGGTGCAGTCGAGACGCGAGAGCTGCTTAAGGGAGAGCTGGGAAGGTCTGTAAGGGTGGCGACCATTGGCCCTGCTGGCGAGAATATGGTTGTCTTTGCCAATGTCATCGCTGACAATGACTCCAGTGCTTCGGGTGGCTTTGGGGCAGTTATGGGCTCTAAGAATCTAAAGGCTATCGTGGTGAGGGGGCGTGGGAGGCCGGCGGCAGCTAATCCAGAAAAGCTTCAAGCGCTTGCAAGGCGCCTGCGCAGGCTGAAGGAAGGGGCAACACAGGGCGATTTCGGATTCATACCTGGCCCCAACATGAAGAAAGAAGTTTGCTATGGCTGCATAAACGGTTGCATCAGGGCCATTATGGTGGCAGACAGTGGTGAGAAAGGGAAATACATGTGCCAGTCGGGGATTTTCTATCAATACCGGGCTCAGAGATATTATGGAGAATGGAACGAGGTCCCGTTCTATGCCAACAGGCTCTGTGATGAGTATGGGATTGATACACGGGTTACCGAGGCGATGCTTGCCTGGTTAACCAGGTGCCACAAAGCAGGCATTCTAACGGATGAGAATACCGGCGTGCCGTTGTCGAAATTGGGAAGCCTTGAGTTCATAGAAGCTCTACTGAAAAAGATCTCGCTCAGGGAAGGCTTTGGAGATATCCTGGCGCGGGGAACGATACGTGCGGCTGACGCAGTAGGAAGTGAAGCGAAGGCGCTGATTACCGACTACATCTTCCACAGCACCGGGCAGGCCTCTGAAGGCGACCCGCGGAGGGATATTACAATGGGACTCCTTTATGCGATGCAGCCAAGGCAACATGCGGTCATTAGCGAGATTTCCGCGCTTGTGGGGAAGTGGGCGGAGTGGGCCAAGGGGAAAGAAGGCGCTTACGTTTCTCCCCCCGTGCTCAAGGCCATTAGCAAGAGGTTCTTCGGTGACGAGAACGCATTGGACTTCTCTACTCACGAAGGGAAAGGCCGTGCGGTAAAAGCGGTGCAGGACCGTTGGTCGGCAAGGGAAAGCATCATCCTTTGCGCCTTTGCCTGGCCGATTACTGAGGTTGTGCATTCGGAAGACCATATAGGTGACCCTACCTTGGAAAGTCAGGTCTTCTCCGCAGTGACAGGAAGGGAGGTGGATGAAAAGGAGCTCGACAGGATGGGCGAGGTGATATTCAATCTACGCCGGGCTATTTTCGCCAGAGAAGGACGCAAAGGTAGGGAAAGCGAAATCATCCCGGAGATTTTCTATCAAAGACCGCTTAAAGATAGAATC
>CAZYLE010000167.1:0-4244 GCA_964648675.1 uncultured Dehalococcoidales bacterium | reverse complement strand
ATTGGGCATCACAGTTGTTGTTCTATGTAGTATCATAAAGTACTAATAATGTCATTATAGGCGCTATATATTCACCACAAACGTATTATAGCATATATAATAGATAATGTCAATAGTAGATACCATATATAACATATAGGTAGCTATAATTAATATATCATTGTTAATGCTTTGTCAGGGCGAGATGGCGCTGGTTCTCCCACGGGTGCTATGATGGCCTAGGGCACCCATAAGCATAGCTGATACCTGTCATCCTATAATTACGCTGCGCTCTTACAGGGATGTAATGTCGCGAGAAAAGATGCTTCGGGAACTGAGATGGTAGTCCAGCAAGCAGTTTGCCTCTGAGCTTATTGAGGTGTTTAGCCGATCTATAAACCATGTTACGAAGCTGGACTAAGCTTTATAACTCATCTTATCTTGGTATATTAGGGGGCTAAGGATATCGAAGTAAGGAGGACTGAAAACGACCGTGTGTCAGGCAATAGGGGGCTGTGTTCTAGATTAAGTTGGCTGTGTAATGACAACTGGGCTCATAGCTTGAGTGTTTACTCTGTAGAATCGGTGTCTTCTTCTGGAGCAGCTAAACCTTGACTTCGAGCATAGGCCCCTTCTCTTTCCTGCATTTGGAGAATCTCGTCGATGTCATACATGGTCATATAGCCCAGCTCGACGAGGGCCTGTCCTATGGGGATATAACGCTGCCTCTTGCTACAGTCTTCCCAATACCCCAGGGCATCTTCCACCTGCTCCGAAGTAAAGATGCCCAACTTCTTTGCTTGCTCGCCTAATTCTCTCGCTTGCTCGGCCCCTGCGGGGATTTCCATTAAATCTACCATGCCCGTAGTATAGGTGGAGGCTTTTACCTTAGCATGTATTTTGAGAATCTCGTCGATCTTGCCCTGCGTTGTGTAATTGAGTTCGACGAGGGCCTGTCCTATGGGGATATAACGCTGCCTCTTGCTACAGTCTTCCCAATACCCCAGGGCATCTTCCACCTGCTCCGAAGTAAAGATGCCCAACTTCTTTGCTTGCTCGCCTAATTCTCTCGCTTGCTCGGCCTTCGCCGGGATTTCCGGTATCTTCAGTATAGCCTCGCTATGAGCCAAGGTCTGCTTGGTATGGCGTATTCTTAAAATGGTGTCGATATAATCACGTGTGGCATGACCTAGCTCGACGAGCGCCTGTCCCAATGGGACGAAACGTTGCCTCTTGCTGCACGCTGCACAGTATTCCAGGGCCTCTCCTACTTGCTCTGTGGCAAAGATGCCCAATCGCTCCGCTTGCTCCGAGGTAACGATATCAGGCTCCTCTAGTTCCTCTTCAACTTCCGCTTCGATTTGGTCCGCCGCGCGCTCCTCCGCTTGTTCCTCTTGTTCCTCGTCCTCTACCGGTGTCTCTATTATCTGATCTGCGCTTTCATTATGAGCAGTAGCCCGGTCTTTGTCTTGCAACTGGAGAGCGTGGTTGATATCACGCATGGTAGTGTAGCCCAGCTCGACGAGGGCCTGTCCTATAGGTATAAAACGACCCGACTTGCTGCATTTTGCACAGTGATTCAAGGCCTGCTCCACTTGCGCCGAGGTGCAAATGCCCAGTTCCTCTAAGTATGCTCCTAAGAGCTTTTTCCCTGTATCATTCTCTCCCATTGCAATCAATCAAGCTAGATTTCTGAATTTCCTTCCAATTATCTGTCACTTCTCGATTCAGAACCTAGAGCGCCTGTGTCATAAATATTATCATGTGATTCGTCTTTAATGTTCATCCGTAACCTCTTCGGAGCTTGTAGTGCTAGATAGTCATTATTTTTGAATCTTCACTTTCTCTTCTTACCATCACCGAGCAATATGAGTAATTCTTCGGGGTTATTGGCATGTGACAATGCTGATTCTCTGGTTATCGTGCCCGAAATAATGAGTTTGTATAATGCCTGTTCCATGGTTTGCATGCTATCCTTCGTGCTGACCTGTATATATGTCGGAATCTGATAGGCCTTGTTCTCCCGGATGAGATTGCGGATGGAGTCGGTGCCTAGCATTACCTCGAAAGCTGCCACTCTTCCAGAGCCATCAATCTTGGGCAGCAAAGTTTGTGCCAGAACAGCCTCAAGCACCACTGATAGCTGCATTCGTACCTGTTCCTGTTGCCCTTGAGGGAAGACATCGATAATACGATCCACCGTTTGACTGGTAGTATTGGTGTGCAGGGTGGTGAGCACCAGGTGGCCGGTTTCAGCGGCAGTGAGGGCTGTAGCTATGGTATCCAAGTCCCTTATCTCACCAACCAAGATCACATCGGGGTCTTGGCGAAGGCAATGCTTTAGCGCAGTTGAAAAGGTTCTTGTATCTTCTCCTAGCTCGCGCTGGGAGATAAGGCACTTATCGTTCCGATGAAGAAACTCGATAGGGTCTTCAATGCATATTACGTTGCGGCTGTCGTTTTTGTTAAGATAGCCAATCATTGCCGCAAGCGTGGTGGACTTACCGCTTCCCGTTGGTCCAGTTATTATTATTAGTCCTTTCCTTTTGAGTGAGAGCGTCTTGCACACCCGCGGGAGCCCCAGCTCTTCCATAGTCGGGATGGTGTACGAAACATGGCGGAAGGCAAGGCTCAGCGTCCCTCGTTGCTGCGATACGTTGACCCTGAAGCGGGCAAGCCCGGGAACACTATAGGCCAAGTCAAGCTCCAGCTCCCTGTCGAACCTCCCTCTTTGGGCTTCGGTAGTTATCTCCTCGAAGGCTTGCCGAATATCATCTGCCGAGCAGCTTTTATACTTCATCAACGGGACAAGCTCCCCGTCAATACGAAGCACAGGGGGGCTGGGCACCCTGAGATGCAGGTCAGAGGCTTTACTTTCTACCACTTCATGGAGTAATTCTTTGATATCCATGGTATTAGCAGCTCACACTTCGAATGATAGATGCGCTTCTACTATTGGCTTCAGCAGTGGGGGTAAGAAATTCGTCGTCCCCGCATTGCACTGCAATGTCAGAGGCGTGAATATGAGCTTTGATAATCCTCCCTAGTTTCTGTGGCATGGAATCGCCCGTTTCTGGATATCGTTAACTGTGATCTTTCCCTCGTTCGGACGTAGTGAGTACGTCCTCCCTCTCCGCCAGCCAATGTTCGATGGTCTCTTTCCTAAACAGCCATTTCCTACCCACCTTCAAAGCAGGGATTTGTCCCTCTCTAGCCATTCGATAGATGAGAGACCTGGACACTCTGAGGTATTTGGCTACCTCTCCAGTATTCATCAATCTGGGTCGGCGTTCGATCAGTTCCTGACTCAAGTTTGCTCCTCCTAATTCTTATTCATTAAGATACGACCAGCGAATGCGTTGATGACGGCTCTGGTCTAATTCAAAATGCATAATACATTCATTTGAACGTATTATAATACAACTGAACGCTGTTGTCAATAGTGCTCATTAAATACCTTTAACAATCGATTCAGCGCTTCACAGCGCAAAAGCCTGCCCCAACATTTCGGTATACAGCTTTTATTACCTTTAAGCGGCACAGTGGCAGCAAGCAGCGTTGAAAGACCATTGTCTTGAGACAATGTCAGAAGTGAGAGCATGATATGAATATGTTCTAAAAAATTAGCTGCATTTGGCTGTGGATACCTATGACCGATCACAACTTGTAGATAGCCGGGCCCTCTTATGATACAATACGTTTCCTTGAGCTGATTGGGTGATAGGGGGCATCTATCGAGAGTTGTAATGACGAGTTGACCTGTAGATATATGCGGGTGATGATGAAATGTGGTGTGAACATAGCGAGTGTTCATGGGGGGGCATATGATGCGAGGTATCGCTAACGTCCGACAACAAATCGAATTTGCACTAGCTACGGCGGTGAGCTACTTCGGCACAGCGAAAGAGCGAAAGCTTGAGAAAAAGCGGTCGACCCTGGGATATGTAGCAAGCGAGCTCGACAGGTTAGACGAAATCGGCGCCACCGAGAAGCTGAAAAAAGCCGAACATAACGGCATAATGAATGAGATACGTAAGCATCCCGAGGAGACCTCGGTATTCCTCGATTACGTCCACACGCTCAACCGTATTGCTGCCGGCATACACAACAAAACCCTGGATGAGGAAGTTATTTTCCAAACATGGCCACCCAGATGGTTTGAGCGACAGTGGGAGACATTGGAGGACTTGATTAGGCGTGAAGAAGAGGAACAGCGAGAAGTAAGAGAATCTTATAGATATTTCGAATGGCTGGCTACCAAGAGA
>CAZYLE010000166.1:482-4251 GCA_964648675.1 uncultured Dehalococcoidales bacterium | reverse complement strand
CGTCCTGATCATTCGCCGTCGAAGATCGCCTTCAGACGGCAGAAAGACATGACCATGCGCCGCCGGATGCGCCCCTTTCTCTTTCTTTCTCTCTTTCCTGCGCTCGAAACCGTTCACGGCCAAAACCCCACTCGCGCCTCTTGTGTTTGCTGTAATATTTGTAGAAATATTATACAAAAAATACATATAATTGTCAAGAGGCTCGTCTTGGTGTTGATGAGGTCTGTGCCAGTCCGAGGTTGTTAGGCCGTTCGTGGTTCGATAAGCCTGTCCGGCGGGCAATCGAATGTGTCACCACGAACGGTGAGTGTCAAAGAGCGTCGCCTTTGCCCGCTTCCTCTTGAGCCCACTCCTGCATCATCTTCTTTATTCTTTCAGCGAGCTTCGGATTTGAGCGGAGCCTTTGAATGAAAATGGGGCAGCCTTCAAGAAGGGAGTTCTGCGCCGCTGCTGCCAAGCTGGCTAAAAACTGTGGCATCCCGTATTGGTCTGCTCCTGGAATAATGGCTCCAGGCATAGAAGATTCCAACTGTTTCCTGAGGTCTTCCTCGGTGACCCGTATCGGTAACACGCAGCTTTTATACCACGGGCATGTCTTGCACTGAACCAGTGCCTGTGCTTCGTCTAGAACATCTCCCATATCTCACCTCACATTCTGGAAGTTAGCCTATGTGGCTTCCATCTCGTCATATAGCCTAGCGGTGCCCTCGTCGAACATAATGCTTGCTTCCTCTTCTGTTCCTGCCTCGATGGGATAGTAATTGATGAGGTCGTGGGCACGCTTCACCACTTCATCTTTGGCGCATCCCTCCCGCCGCAATGCTAGTACTCGGTCCCACATCTGGCGAAAGTACTCTAACATACCTTTTGCCTCAGCCTTGTAGCAGATTTCACCGTGCCCGGGGACAATTAGGTTAACGTCCATCTGTTGGATTCTCTCTAAGCCCTCTATCCACTGGCGAAAGTCAGCTTGACCTTTGTAGGGATGCATGTTTGATACAACGGCATCGCCGGTGAAAAGAACCTTGTCCTCGACGAGATAAATTAAAATAGTAGAGTTGGTATGCCCTCCTATGTGAATTAGCTCAATAGTAGCGTCGCCCAGGTGCAGCCACATATGGTCGTTGAAGGTGAATCGGGGCAGGCCTATGGGCAAATCATAGATTTGCTTCTTGACCTCCGCAGTTAGGTCCTCGCTGGTGGACACGAAATAGTGTCGCATGGTACCGTCAGGCTTGACCATCTCTTCGTAGGTTGACTGGTGAGCGACGACGTTCGTGCTGAATAGTGCGTTGCCTAGGCAATGATCGAAATGATGGTGAGTATCGATGACATAAGCGATTTCTTTGTCGCTCAGCTTGGCTATGGCCTCTTTCCACTGCTGGATCTCATCGGGCAGATAGGGCGTGTCTATTAACACCAGGCCCTGTTCCGTATCCACCCAACCAACGTTTGCTCCCATGAGCTCTGTCTCCACGTAGATGCGATTCTTCACCTTCTGGACGCTCATATTCCCTCCCGTTGTTATTATAGCATAGCGACTTCTCATGGGCATCAAGATGTATTAGTTCATATATGATCTTTGACGCGTCACTCCCTGCCAATTATTGATGCTTCGTCGGTGCCCTCATGTGGCAGATTTTATGAAGATTATATGTTGCTGCCAGGGAGGTATAAAAGGGCTGGCTTTAGATAGCGCTCGTATTGGCTAGAAAAAAGCGAATGCTCGCTCCAACAGTAGAATTATTCCGTTCGCCCTTGGTATGTAGAAGAGACGTTCATGGTTCGACAAGCCTGTCCTGAACTTGCCGAAGGGCTCACCACGAACGGGATGAATGCTAGTAAATGATGCCTTCACCTACAAGGGTGGCGAATTCTTCGATCGGCATGCCCATGAGTTCACAGAAGACGTACTCGTTATCTTCTCCCAGCAGGGGGGAGTGCCTGATAATCTGGGCTGGGGTGGCCGACAGCTTCCATGGTGGCGCAAGGAAGGTCTGCCTTCCAGCTTCGGGATGCTCGACTTCCACAAAGGCGCCTCGCTGTATCAGGTGGGGGTCGTGAGCAAGTTCCTCTCGACTCATGCTGGGGAAGGCGGCTACCCCCACCTTCTGAAGTATCTGTGTTACTTCATAATGGGTATGGTTAATGGTCCATTGGGAAATCAGATTATCGAGCTCGCTTTGGTTCTGCCATCTGCTTTGAGCATTGGCGAACCTCTTATCGCTGATCCACTCAGGCCTGCCGATGGCCTGGCAGAAGGCCTGCCATTCCTCATCGGTGGCGATAGCGATGCTGACCCATTTATCGTCGCCCTGGCAGCGGTAGCAGTTGTGAGGGGCCATGAAGTCATCGCGGTTGCCCATGCGGGTGGGGCTCCTGTGGTTCATGAAGTAGTCCATAAAAGCATCGCCTATGATGCAGTTTGTGGCTTCCCACTGAGAGATATCGATGAACTGTCCCTCCCCTGTTCCTTCACGGTGAACGAGAGCGGCTGCAACGCAAAAGGCAAGAACTGCGCCAGTAGTCAGGTCAAGCCGCCCGCGACCGCCTGATAGACTTGGCAAGCCACCAGAGTAGCCAGTCAGGTCATACAGCCCACTGAGCGCGGCGAAGTTGGGGTCGTAGGCGCGGTAATCCCGCTCGGGTCCAGTGGCGCCCCAGCCCGACATAGAGACTGCAATAATGTCAGACTTGATTTCCTTCAGAACGGGATAGGTCAAGCCAAACCTTTCCATCATGCCCCCAACATAGTTGTCTGTAACCACATCGCTTACGGCAATTAGCCTCTTTATCAACTCAATCCCCTTTGGCTGCGTTAGGTTGATGGTGATACTGCGCTTACCGAGGTTGAGGCTGTTATACATAGTACTCCGATTCACGTCAGTAGAAGACGGCCCTGGTTCTGGGTTTGACCTTCGGGTGAGACAAAGATGATCCTGACTCTCGATTCTGATGACCTCAGCTCCCAGATAGGCCAGTAGCTCTGTGCCAGAGGGGCCGGCCCACACCCAGCAAAGATCGGTTAGCCTCACTCCTTCCAGAGGCTTTCTATGCAGTATGCCATTGCCAGTCCGTGGATGCACCCTGTCACTATTGACCCGCGGCGATAGTGGTGGGATAACGCTTGGCCCATCGCCTCGGATATCCTCGTCATGCTGTCCTAGCAGGGGCGCGGGGCGTTCAAATACTATCGGCGTCACGGAGAACTTGGCCAAACCCGAAGGATAGCTAAGCCTGCCCGCCTCAGGGTGCTCTACGTCCATAAAAAACCGGCGTGCCTTCATGCGTTCGGTGTTGGGCACCTCGGCAACCGTGTAGAGGGGGGAGGTGGCGCAGCGTTGCTGCTGTAACGCGTGAAAGATCTCATCTCTGGTGTGTTCTGACATCCACGGTATCGCCAGCGGATGAATTTCCTCGGGACTCAGCCCGCGCCGCTTTTCTGCGGTGCTGAACCTCTCCTCCTTGGCCCACTCTGGGTTACCCATGAGGTCGATGAAACTCCGCCAGGCCCTATCCTCCAGCAGCATGAGTAGTACATAGCCGTCCTTGCAGCGGTGCACGCCACTCCCGCCGGTGAACATGGACGGACTCCCTCTCCAATCCGGCCATCGATGCTCAAAATAGAGGGCTATATCCGTTCTCTGCAAGTGGAGCAGCACCTCTTGTTTTGAGACATCGATGCATTGCCCTGTCCCGGTGAACCGGCACCAGTAAAAGGCGGCTAGAGTAGCCAGGGCGGCAAAGATGCCGCAGTCATATTCCGCAA
>CAZYLE010000166.1:0-472 GCA_964648675.1 uncultured Dehalococcoidales bacterium | reverse complement strand
CCTTCCCTGATCGGCTCCCGCTGCGGTCTGCTAAATACCTGCGGGATAACCGGGGTCAAATAGCCCAATGCACTTCCGTGGGAGACGTTGAGATAGTAGGCCTTATAGTCCCTATAAGGTCCGGTCTGCCCAAAAGGGGTAATTGAGGTCATAACCAGCCGGGGATTGATTTCCTTCAACGTGTCAAAATCCAGACCCAGTTCGCTCATCGTTCCCGGAGGGGTGTCTTCGATGAATATATCGGTCTCTGCTATTAGCTTCTTGAATATCTCCCTGTCTTTAGCAGAGTTCAGGTCAAGGGTGACACCGAGTTTATTGGTATTGTTGTAGAGGAACAGCCCGCTGCGTTCGGGGTGGGGGATGTCGCCGGGGAAAGGGCCCCTTTTTCGGGCAATATCACCTCGGGGTGGCTCTATTTTTATGACCTCTGCGCCGAGGTCGGCCATAAGCTTGGCGCAATACGGTCCGCTTA
>CAZYLE010000165.1:3233-4284 GCA_964648675.1 uncultured Dehalococcoidales bacterium | reverse complement strand
CCAAAGATCGCAACTCATCTTCTTGTTGTTCGTGAAATCCACGGGGGAAAAACGGAAATACAGGACTCTCTAAGGTAGAGCTTTAGTCCTTCATTGGCTGGCATAAACTTGTTTGAAGGTGATTCCAAAACTCTCAAGCACGTTGCGAGCTGTGTTTCCGCCCTCACGGTAGATGCCCACAAGCAGATGCCACGGATTAACTTCGCCGTCCCCCAACCAACGAGCTTCATCCTGAGTTAGCTCAATCGCTTTTTTGGCGTGGCGCGTGAATTGGAGTTCATCACCTGAAGGCTCTGCCCCACGGCCAATTATGAATTCCACAGCGCTGCGGATGGCTGGGAATGGGTCTGTAGCGACAGCAGTCTGCGTCAGAACTTTGGCTAGAGCTGCGCTATTCATGGCTACCAAACCAAGAAGGATGTGCTCAGTGCCTACATAATTATGACTAAGTCGTCTTGCTTCGTCCTGTGCTAGAGAAAGCGCCCTCTGCGTATCATCGTCAAAGCTTACAGGCTGGAACCGACGGTCCGGGCGTTCTACGTCTATTCGTAAAACCTCGATAATCTCGTCGTTAATGGATCGCCCTGTCTTTTGTGCCCTGTTGCTCAACCGCTGGAAAACGCCTTCTGGTATGTCGGTTACATATAGCTCCATCAATAGTACCCTCCTCCCTTCAAGCATCAAGCAATTGTAATAGCGTGTCTCATATAGCCAGACACAGTTAGGAGACGCTGCTGATTTGGACTTCCTTGGAATATTTCCTCAGGAATCCAACAACCCTGAGAACCTCTTCATGCGTATGCTCTTTCAACCGTCTAGCCACGCCCCTTGCCGTCCTAACATCCCTGTCAAGTTTACACCACGTTTCTTTGGCGATTAGAGAGGCCACATCGCTCGGAACCCCCTCATACTTTAATAGGTAAGCCTGGCAGACCTCTTGAAACTCCTCCGTGGAGTAGGGCTTGAAGTATAGCACCCCACCGCCGAACCGGGACATGAGCTCCATAGGTATATTCTTGTCCCTGTTGGCTGCGGCAAAGACAGTAAGGTC
>CAZYLE010000165.1:2040-3223 GCA_964648675.1 uncultured Dehalococcoidales bacterium | reverse complement strand
GTTTTAATCCCCTGTGTCGTCTGTATTTTGCCTCAAGCACATCCCCGGTTTCCATTACAGATAGCAGCACCGCTGTGACATCCATGTGTACCTTATCTATCTCATCAAGGGCCAGCGCCTTCGGCTGATATGTGAAGAAGGCATCGGTGAGCCCGGCTGCCGTCACCCTGGAGCCAGTGGCAAAATAGGTGCCTTTTACCCGTCCCAGTTCCATCAGGAAAAGGGACTTAGCCGTAGCCGGTGGCCCGATAAGCAGATAATGAACTCTTTTGCCTTCCTCAAGTGTGAATCTCATGTCTTCCTTGACCTCTTCATAGCCAGTTATGCAATCGAACAGGTCTTCTGGAATCTCAAGATGCTCGGCTGCAATCACGGGGATCTCCTCCCTGTTTCCAAGGGCTTCTTGGATTGTGGCCCTCCCGACCAAGGAGTAGTGGGTTGACGAATTGGTGGAAAGGACGATTGATACAAGTCCAGCATTTAGGAGAGAGCGTATTCTTGTAGCAGGGATGTTCACATCAGTCCATTGCCAAGACACATCTGCACTCTGGCCTGATACATCTGTCGACCAATCATCTGGGGCGCGTTTCTCCTCGTAGCCTATCAGATACCGCAGTAGCCCCTCTTTCTCGGGGTCCTGTGCTAGTTTGAGGACTGCCCTGGCGAGGCATTCCTCGTGGACTGCCCCAGATGCCTTTTGGTAACCCGGCACAACAATGCCATTTTGAACCTCTTCAAAGCATAACTTACAGATTTCCATGAGCCTCCCTCCTTACCACTCAGCCTTGGAATTCTACCATTGGTCCAAAATTGATTACCAATTCGTATCCTTCAAGTTTAACACCCATAACCTCGCATCGTAAACAAGGTATATTTGCCTTACGAGATCTAACTTCCTGAATGTGAGCAAAATTGCGATCTTCTCGGAATCTGGTTAACTTGCTATATGCGAATGAGGCCGTGCCTCGGAGACATTTCTCATGCAAGCCATTTTATCGGTAGATAAGCCCAGCCACCGCCTCCTCGTGGTCCAGGCTCAATGGCGAGTTCATCTGGGCGACCAGCGAGTATCTTTATTCCCCAATTGCCTCTAGTAGTTAACCTCTCCTGTGTAAGAAAAGGGAGCAATATTTCCGCCTTGACCACTGCCTCCTCGCCAGTGTCTTTCTTAATAAAGTGAATC
>CAZYLE010000165.1:0-2030 GCA_964648675.1 uncultured Dehalococcoidales bacterium | reverse complement strand
CCCCGGCATGCTCCAATTTCTTTTTTCGCATCGGCGAGCTGTCCCACCAGTATAGGTAAGTCTTCCCTTCGAATCGCTTTGATTTAGAAATAATGGAGTTAACAGGAAAACGGGTCATATAGAGGCGAGATCGCTCGTCATGCTGACGAGCAGTTGAAACAAAGGGCACTTGCGGATTGTTTTCAGAACCTCGGAGGTAAAGGCATCTCCCCACGCGCTTGAAACGCGCAATATTGACATCATTCCGGCCAGAGCGGAGATTGGTCTGAATGGCGTCTCGCTTAGCAAGATGAATTTCATATACCTCCAGGCTCGAATCTATTAACACTAAAAGCGCCCCATCGAATCCTAGAGAGGTGAATCTCCCTGTCGTGCCTACTTCGTTTACAAACATACCTTTTTCTGGTGAGCGACTCTTTATTTGGTAGTGTTTATCACTCAATCCAATCCTACCATATGGATCCAAAGCATCATATCCCGTGTATCCTGGACGCATGCGGACCAAACCTAAGAGCTTACAAGCCCAGACCTCCCCTAAATCCGCGATAACGCCTCGCCGCGCAGGCCCCTGTGGCAGTGCTGCGGCTAAGCCTCTGGCAAGCTGTTTCAGTTCTCCTAATGTCATTTTTGAGCAATCCTCATCACGCAGCTTTGCCAATGCATCCACAAGCCATCCCCTTTCTGAAGGATTCATCCTATTAGCGCTCATTCTTCACCTCCTCTTCGGAGACATTCATAGGCCGGGATAACCATCCCCCTTTATGACACGGGTATATTGAAGTAGTGACTGTTCCGGCTTTCTACGCCGTGAAATGCTACTTATAGTCTGTAGACTCATAGTATACACCTAGATAGCATTGAGTCAAGCATTTTATTCTCTAGCAGGCATGGTAAGTGAGCACGACACAGAAGCAGTTTGGTGAGAGGATAAAAGACCTAAGATTGACAAAGGGCTTATCTCAAGAGAAGTTGTCATTTAGAGCAGGTATGCATCGCACATACCTTGGTGGTATCGAGCGAGGAGAGCGGAATCCTTCATTAAAGAATATCGCAGCAATAGCGAATGCCCTCGACGTTACTTTGTCAGAATTATTTTCCTTCAGAGGCAGTGAATGAGCTAGAAGTTATTCACGTATGATTTGTATTGATATATCGATTTACCTACCGTTTACCACTTAAGGTTTACATCCCCCTAACAGGGCATTTCCGCCAATTCTATTAGTGATCATATGGCGAGTACCAACACTGGCAAAACAGACCTCGGCAAAGCGCAGACGAAAGTCTTATCTCATCTGAACAAAAGACAATATTGTGACGCTCAAATTTGGACTAGGGTATCAATTGCAGCCATAATACTTGACCCTCGTGCTTTCCGTCTTTAAGGGATACTTCCGCAAGTTGACTTGGTCAGAAAAGGGGGCCACAATGGTTAAAAAGTCGGTCAAATGGACGGTCATGGGTGCAGAACAGGCTATATAGTGTTTAGCATTGTAAAAGTAGCGGTAAATCGTATCTGACCAGGGGGGAGCCCCCCCGGGGGGGCGGTGACTACCCGGGCGTAGGATAGCGGTTCTGACCTAATGACCGGACCAGTTGACCATGCAAGGGGGACAGGATGAGACAGATTTCATTTCAGCAAAAAATGGAGGCCATTGAGCTCTACCTTGAGGGCTTTTCCACCGATGATATAGTTCATAAGAGCCAGATATCTAAGGGGGCGGTCGTTTCGATTATTAAGGATGCCAGAGATGGGAAATTCTCTAGCCTACAACTGAAGGACAGAATAGATGAGCTCCACACCCTCTCGGTAAGGCTGAGAAAGGAGGGCTTAGACCTTGCTCAGGCAAAGCTGGGATTTGCCCTGCTTAAGAAGCTCCGGGACTTGAATATTGAGCCTGGTAAGATGAGTGAGTGGATCGATTTCTGCTCGGAGATTAGTCCTGATTCTCCAGAGGGTTTCATCCCGGCCGCCATGGGATTGTTTGAGATCGAAAAAACAACCGACAAGAGCTATTCTGAGATTGTCTCCG
>CAZYLE010000164.1:0-4297 GCA_964648675.1 uncultured Dehalococcoidales bacterium | reverse complement strand
CTCTGGCGATGGATTTAGCACCATTTTAGGCCAATTAAGGATGACATCTAGAAACCTTCGGCCCACTATTGTGATGACGAGGTCTCTCTTTATGGTTTCTACTTCGGGAAGCTCAGGCATTTTTCATACCCAATTCCAATAACTGTTAAAATACTTCGTGCTCAATTCTATCGCTCCCTAAAAATCAGCATATTCCGTTCGCCCTGAGCCTGTCGAAGGGCCTGCCCTTACTTTGCCGAAGGGCTTATCATAAACAGGGTAGCCCGGAGCAGATGCTCAGGGCACGGTTGGAGCGGATGCTCCAACCTACCCAGCTTTTTGTCCGTTCATGGTTCGACAGGCTCACCACGAACAGTACATAGTATGGCCTCTTTTAGTTACCCACTGGTGGCCAACAGTCCGTTCACCTTTACTTCATCTCTCCCCAGTTCTTGCTCACGCCCGTCTCCACTTTCAGGGGGACGCTGAGCGCCATTGCGTGGGGCATTACCTCTTCAACCAATTCTTTCATTTCCTCAAGTTCATCTTTGGGCACCTCGAAGACCAGCTCATCATGGACCTGAAGAAGCATCTTAGCCTTCAGCCCCCTTCTGTCCATTTCACGCTGGATATGGATCATCGCTAGCTTGGCGATTTCGGCGGCAGTCCCCTGGACCGGCATGTTTATCGCCATGCGCTCCGCCGCTGCCCTAACCTGAGCATTGGAGGAGTTGATCTCCGGAATATACCGCCTCCGGCCCAGTATGGTCTCCACATAGCCTTGCTCTCTGGCCTGGCGCTTCGTAGACTCGACGTACTCTTTTACACCGCTATGCTTGTCAAAGTAAGCGTTGATGAACCTGGAGGCCTCCTCCCGAGATAGCTCGGTGGCCTGCTCCAGTCCATAGCCGCTGATCCCGTAGATAACGCCAAAGTTCACCGTCTTGGCCACCCGTCTCATGTCAGGGGTCACCTCCGAAGGGGGCACGCCGAAGACCTCAGAAGCGGTTGTCCTGTGGATATCCTCGTCTCGCTGGAAGGCGGCGAGGAGGCTAGCGTCCTGAGAGAGATGCGCCATCACCCGAAGGTCTATCTGGGAATAGTCCGCAGCAAGCAATAGACAGTCCTCACCGGCAACAAAGGCTTTCCTCACCTGCCTCCCCAGCTCGCCTCTAATGGGGATGTTTTGCAGATTGGGGTCGCTGGAGGAGAGCCGCCCGGTGGCGGTGCCCGTCTGGTTAAAAGAAGTATGCACTCTCCCGGTATTGGGGTTGATCAAGGCGGGGAGAGCATCGACATAGGTGGACTTCAGCTTGGTTAGCTGGCGATACTCCAGCAGCGGCTCGATAATCGGGTGAATACCCCTGAGTCCCTCAAGGACAGAAACATCGGTGGAATAACCGCTCTTCGTCTTCCGCCCACCAGGCAGCCTAAGTTCGCCAAAGAGGACGACGCCCAATTGCTGGGTTGAGTTTATGTTAAACTGGTGTCCCGCCCACTTGTGTATCTCCTCTTCAAGCTCCTTCATCCGCCGGCCCAGGATCTCGGACATCGCCCACAGGGACTCCCTGTCCAGCGCCACCCCGCTCCTCTCCATCCTCAGAAGGATGGGCACCAGGGGCATTTCCACATCGACAAACAGGCTCCACAGCCTCTGCTCTTTCAGTGGGCCCTCAAACAATCCGGCCAGTCTCAGCGTCATATCAGCATCGGCACATGCATACTCACCAGCCCGAGAGATATCGACATGTGCCATCGAGACCTGTTTGGCCCCCTTACCTATCAGGTCGGTTATAGGGGTCATCTCCACCCCCAGCTTGCTGAAGGCAAGTGGCTTTAGCCCCAGCGCCTTCTCGCCCAACAAATGGGCGGCGATCATCGTGTCGAAACTCAAGTTCTGCAGTTCAATCCCGTACCCGGCAAGCACGGTCATATCATACTTGCCATTGTGAGCCAGCTTGGCGATTCCCGGGTCCTCGATGATGGGCTTCAGCTTATCAAGGACATAGGCCATGGGTGGCTGAGCACCGGTGAGATGTCCCACCGGCACGTAGTAAGCCCTGCCTGGCTCCCACGATAATGAGATGCCCACCATACCGGCATACATCGACTGTATACTTGTGGTCTCCAGGTCTATGGCGAAAGTGGTAACGGATCGGAGCTCAGCGACAAGCCTGTCAACGGCTTCGAGGTCAGCTACAATTACATAATCTCTCTTCAGCGTCTCTTCCTTCACCAGGGATACAGCCTCGACCCCCCCGACGTCCAGCCCATGGAGCTTGTCCAGCAGTCTGCTGAACTCAAGCTCCCGAAATAGCGCCACTACCTTGTCTCTATCAAAGGGCGAGACGGCACAGGCATCGAGATTGAGGTCGACAGGCATGTCACTAGCGATAGTAGCGAGCCACTTGCTTTGCCTCGCTACTTCCTCGCCATCCTTCAATTTCTGCTGTAGTCTAGCCGGCTCTACTCCATCGATATGGGAATATACCTCTTCCACGCTGCCGTACTGTTGCAGAAGCTTCACCGCCGTCTTTTCGCCTATGCCGCTAACGCCGGGAATATTATCAGAGGGGTCACCCTTCAGCCCTTTCAGGTCAACGACCTGTGAAGGGGAGATGCCATACTTCTCCAACACCTTCTCCTCGTCATAAAGTATGGTATCGCTGAACGTTCTTCCCGGGCGTGGCGTCAGCACCTGAACCCGCGGAGAGACAAGCTGCAGTGTGTCCAGGTCGCCGGTAACGATGATAGTGTCCATATCCTTGGCCGACGCCTGTTGTGAGAGAGCGCCGAGAATATCATCCGCCTCGTATCCATCCACCTCAAAGCTGGGGATATTGAAGGCCTCCACCAACTGGTGCACACGGCTAAACTGAACCTTCAACTCCTCGGGAGTCGGCGGCCGGTGCGCCTTATAGTCGGCAAACTCGCGGTGCCTGAATGTAGGACCCGGGTAGTCAAAGGCGATGGCATAATGCGTCGGTTTTAGCTCGGTGAGCACCTTCAACACCATGCCGGCAAAGCCAAAGACCGCCCCTGTCGGCTCTCCGGTCCGGCTCACTGCCAGCGCAGGCAAGGCATGAAAGGCGCGGTGCACCAGCGCATTGCCATCAAAGAGGACAAGTAGAGATTTCCTATCTTTCATTTCCATTTTTAACGATAATTCCCGCCTTATTATAGCAAGAAGTGCAGAAAAGGTAATAACGAGTCTATTCCTTCACCCTCACCCTCTCCCTCTCCCCTCAAGGGAGAGGGGACACACTAAGTAGTAGGGTGGGTGAAATGAAATGGAACCCACCGTCACAAATGGAGACGGGAAATGGTGGGTTTCGCCCTTCCGCTGAAGGGCTGCACCTACTCTACTACTTGACGCGTCTGAATAGAATACGGAGTGGCAGAGGTTACCACTCCGTATTTTGTGAAAAGGACGTATCGTAGCTCTTGGATGCAGCCGTTACCCTTAAACCTTTTGCCCTGTGGTTTCAGCCTCTTCCTCCACGATTTCCACACCCATAAGTCTGGCGATAGCTTGGTAAAACACCTTTCCTATTTCAGCCACAGTTTTCCCGCTCATGAGAATGGCCTTCACGTCTTCCAGGTTTTCTGCATCAGAAGGCATCATGCTATCCTTGCCTGCCTCCAAGAGCTCTTGCTTCACATCATCAGATAGACCACTTACCAATATCTCTATAAATTTATTAAAGGTGAGACGCTGCGGTGTTGTTAGGAGTGCACCTGGCTCAGGGAGAATCCCCTTGGGAATATAACTCACCGAAGTCGCTGCCCTAAGGAAAGCCAATCTCTCGAGGATCCACATTCGTGCCAATGTAGTTGGACCTATGCCCAGTTCATGAGCATAGCGGTAAAGCTCTGACCAATGCTCAGTTGACAAGCGAATAGGTATGATTTTTTGAAGCGGTTGTTTGACTTCAACTTCCACCTGCTCTCCTATCTCTTCTACGGTCAATCCTTTTTCTATCTTCGCCATAATTCACCCCTTCTTGGACAATTTGTAATAGTGCCTCTCTTTTTGTGCCATCCTCCTCGCAGTATTGATTTTCCAATCACCGCATCCAAGAGGACTCAGAAATACAGTAACATAGTCGCCTCCCAAAGTTTTGAATAGCGCGCGTATCTGACCCCCGCCAACCTTGTGGAAGCAGCGTTCGCGTGAATGGACTAATCCCTCTTCCACATCCTGAAATTTGAGGCCGTGTTTTCCTTCGATCTTATCTAGTACATCATCATCTACCCAAATCGCCTCTATTCTTAACATACTTGTTATTTATGAGAGCGAGGAAACACTTCCTGATCT
>CAZYLE010000163.1:0-4345 GCA_964648675.1 uncultured Dehalococcoidales bacterium | reverse complement strand
GCTCCAATTTGGGATTTACCTTGATGCTATTCCCCCAGTGGTGTATGCTGTGGCGCACGGTTGGGATGGTAAAATGGTATTTATTAAGAATGGCCATTTGTTTCGTCCTGAAGTACTGAGGGGATTGTAATCTTAGGAGGGAGGAGGTAAACAGCAGTATAATGTCAGAGCAACTGGGTGAAATAGAGAAACCTCCGGCTGAAGGGTTTAAGGCGGACAGAAAGCTATTTTTCGTGCCTCTTATTTTGGTTCCTCGAGAACCTCAGGTCGATTTACAGGAGATGGTTAGTCGGTACTGGGATCAAGTCCAGGAGCATATAAGGAATCTGGAAATGAAGCTTGGTGAAGTTAGTAGGGTCTACCATGAGTTGATACCCGTAGGCGGAGAAGAGGCGGCCAAAGCTATTGAGGAACTTAGTGCTGAAAGCCATCAAGTTGTTAAGAGTGGGCTGGATAAAGGGGCGGAGCTTCAACCTATCGAGGACAGCGAGCTGCTAACTGAGCTTATGGACTGGACTAAGTGTTTAGCAGTTGGTCTACAGAACCAGGTGGTATTCAATACGGTGTACGAGTCCTTTGTGCAAGTCCAGAAAAGGAGAAATGAGCATATCGCCAAGCAGATAGACGATACATTAAAAGGTGGCGAGACTGGCGTGCTGTTAATGAGAGAAGGGCATCAGGTTCAGTTTCCGTCAGATATACAGGTTTTCTATATTGCCCCGCCTGCCTTAGATGAGATTAAGCGCTGGATTAGGGCGCGTGAGACGGAGATTGAAAGTGAAGATAAAAATGAAACCGAAAAAGAAACCCAGGCCGAGACTGATAGTTAGAGAGATAAGCTGTTAGAAGGTGGTCGAGGTAACCTTTCCAACAGAGGTAAAGGCGTATTGAACTGTTAATGGGAGGTAGAAAGATGGCAGATTGGGAAGAAAAGCTCCCCCCAATAGTAAGAGAGAGGCTGGCGAAGGCGGGCGACATGACCAGTGACGAAAAGGAACGGATGAAAGATTCTGCGAATCTGGATTCTCTACTCTCAGAATTCTATAGAGAGGTGCTTAACTCTGAGGGATTGTGGACTACACTGAAAGAATACCGGGACCACGGAAAAGGATACCTGTTGAAAGAGGTTCAGTTGAAGCTAATTGACTCCCTTAGTTTGGGTAGTAGGTCGGCGGAGATTCAAAAAAGAAAAGAGGGTATTCTGGCTATAGAGACTCTTAAGGAGCATCAGAATACACCGATGCTTGAAGCTGGTTTGAATTCTATTGAACAATTGCTGAGAAAATGTAGTGAGGAAGTGCAACAGGTCTATAACGAGCTAAGAGCCCAGATAGAAAGGGATCCTCGATTAAGGATGGAGCAGGTCAAACAGGGTCAGAATACGGTGATTGTGCAATTGAGTGTGGATGAAGCGGTGAAACGCAATCCACAGTGGCGGAATTTCCTGTCTCAGCACGAAGTAAGATGTAGCCAGGAATTCACCAGAATAATAGAGGGGCTGAAAATGGGGGTGAGGTAGGGTTGCATGATGATGTTTTGGCCTCAGGTGTAGGGCAGTGGTTGCTGTGAAGGCGCGATGAAGCCGCATAAACATATTACAAACTCAGACTTCGATAGATGCTAGGACATATGATGTCGGCCTTTGGTGGGGTGGGGAAGTTTTTAATACTTACTGGGGTTTTTCTCATCTTGTTTGGATTACTCTTCATTTTCTGGGAGCGCATCCCTTTCCTGGGGAAGATGCCAGGTGACCTGATGATACAAAGAGGCAGCTTAAGGTTATTTATCCCTGTTATAACTTGTATCATTATCAGTCTTGTGCTCACAATTCTGATCAACATCGTGATAAGGTTGTTCAGGTGAGGTAGAAATGGTATGAGTTTATTAATAGGGTTGAACGGTTATCCTGCATGCAAGACAAATTGTAAAAAGAGGATGCTTAAAAGTGTGTCAGTTCTTTAATAAACTAACGACGATTTGAAGGAAGGGGGATATATGAAGGTCGAAGACATTAAGAAAGTGGCGGTGATAGGTGCGGGTACCATGGGCTCTCAAATAGCTGAAATCCTCGCCCGCGTGGGGGGTTATGAGACGCATATGGTGGATGTGAGTGATGAACTGGTGGGTAATGGACTGCATGCGATCGAAGAAAGGTTGGAGCGTTATTTCGTCTCCAAAGGTACGCTAACGGCAGAGGAAAAGAAGGTTACACTGGACAGAATAAGATGTAGCACGAGTGCAGAGGAAGCGGTAAAGGACGTGGATTTCGTCATTGAGGTTGTGGTGGAAAATCTGGGTGTAAAAAAGGGCGTTTTCAAGAAGCTAGATGAGAGTGCTCCCCAGCATGCTGTTTTGGCGTCTAATACCTCGGGTCTTAACATAACCGAGATGGGAGCAGCCACACGCCGCCCCGATAAGGTGGTGGGAATGCACTTTTTCTACCCTGTGGCCATCATGAGGCTGGTAGAGGTGGTGAGGGGGGCTCATACTTCTGATGAGGTGGTGCAGTTCGCTTGTGATTTATCTCGCCATCTGGGGAAAGAGCCAGTGGTGTGTAAAGACGTGAGTTACGGATTTCTGGCCAACCGTGTTTACGGACGTATGACCGGGGAGGCGGTTCAGATGGTGTGGGAGAGAGTTGCAACCCCGGAGGATATAGATAAGGCGGTTAAGCTTGGCTACAATCTGCCCATCGGGCCTCTTGAGCTTGCGGATATAATTGGGGCCTGGGGACTGTCGGACTGGGCAGAGGAAGATAGGATAAGGGAGCTGGGTCCGGACAGAGGTCGCACTCATCCTCTGGTAAGGGCGATGATACGGGCTGGATATAGAGGAGGGAAGGGAAAGAAGGGTATATACGCTTTCTGGGATGACGTACTGTCCAAGTGGTGAAGGAAGGCGATTTTCGGATTAGCATTTAGATAGAACTCCAGGTCTGGTTTTATCAATCAGGGTTGAATGGACGTTATTTCTTGCGGTGCGACCATGGCGATGACCAATATGAGGATATCAAGGAGTTGCCTTTTGTTCAGCCTTTGAGCTCGTTTATTTTTTGAGTAAGGATGGGAACAACCTTGAGGACGTCATCCACTATCCCATAGTTAGCATCGGCAAAAATGGGAGCTTTGGCATCCTTGTTGATGGCAACAATCATCTTAGAACCCCTCAGGCCAACCATGTGTTGGAAAGCACCGCTGATGCCAAGCGCAATATAGAGCTTTGGTTTTACCGTTTTGCCTGACAGACCTACCTGATGGGCAGACGGCAACCACCCATAATCTACTACTGGCCTGGAACAAGCCAGCACTCCACCCAAAGCATTGGCCAACGCTTCAGCCAATTCCATGTTTACTTTATCTTTCATTCCCCTGCCGACGGCGACCAGGAATTCTGCTTTGGTGATGTCTATATCGCTTACCTCAGGCTCAATGTACCCTTCAAACCTCTTGTAATCTGTCCCTTCTTCAAGAGGACGGTCAATTTCCTCTATACTTCCTCCTTTCCGACCATCCTCAACGGGGAATTCACCGGGACGCCCGGTTACTATCACCGTTTCAGATGGAGCAAACGAGTAGACCGCATTTACCTTACCATTGTATATTGCCCTAGTAACCATAATTGTTCCGTTTTCAATGGATATGCTAGTGCAGTCTGAAGCTAGCGCGGCTCCCACATCGACCGCCAGAGCGGGAGCTAAATCCATTCCGAAGGAGCTATGGCCTATCAAGACAAGTTTTGGTTTTCTTTCCTCAATGATGGGAGCCAATGTCTTCTGGTAAGGCTCAGCTAATGCGTGCTCCAGTTTGTCATTCTTGACTGCCAGGACCTTGTCTGCCCGTTTAGCGAGTAGTGGTAAAAACGTGTCCACATTATTGCCGATGATGACAGCCAGCAATTCACCACTCGCTCGCTCAGCCAATTCCCTTCCCTTGGTTAGCATCTCAAGAGATACGTCGGCTAAACCTTCATTTCTGTGTTCGACAACTACCAGTATCTCCGCCACTCAGATAACTCCTGTATCCTTGAGTATCATAGCCAGTTTGACAGCAGCCTCTTCGGTCGAGCCGGATATTATCTCTGCCTTTTTGCCCGATGGTGTCAACTCCAATTTCTCCAATTTAACCATTGGATTTAATGAGTCTTTGGATAGACCTAGATCGCTGAGCGACATCACCTTCAATTCCTTCTCCCTTGCCTTTCTAATATTGGCAAAGGAGACGTACCTCGGCCGGTTGATGCCGGTTTGTATAGTGAAAAGTGCAGGTAGCTTAAGGGTGTATAATTCCAGAGCGCCACCTTCCAACTCTCGTCTTATTCGGGCTTCTCCATCATCCACCTGAATGCT
>CAZYLE010000162.1:2603-4356 GCA_964648675.1 uncultured Dehalococcoidales bacterium | reverse complement strand
TTGATGAATCAGGCATCTACAAAGACTGAGATGGATGTAATAAGTTCTCCCCCCCCTGGAGGGAGGGAGTTAGAGGGAGGGGGAAGTATACCGTAGAAGTAGAGAAGGGTAGGTGAAGTGGACTGGAACCCACCTCCTTTATGGATAAGGAATTGGTGGGTTTCGCCCTGCCGCTGAAGGGCTGCACCCACCCTACAACTCGCAACGACAACTAGAAGGGGCGTTCAATTGAACGCCCCTTCTACGCTCGAGAAAAGCCTCACAACATCGGGATGATGTCACCCGTCTGCCCGAGCGAGATCAGAAAAGGTGCTCCCTAACAGCAGATGTGAAGGTCAATGAGCGACTCCTCCGTTGCTAGCTTCGCCTCCAGTAGGTTATAATCATCAAAGCAACTACATATTTACAGGCGCATATAATCGGATCCTCAAAACCAATGGGTAGCCGAGAGCATCTGCTCTCGGTTCAGTTGGAGCAAATGCTCCAACCTACCCATCGTTTTCAGGCAGGCCCTTTAACGGTGGCGAAGGAAAGGACTGAGTATTAACCAAATGGCGCAAAAACTGGCCGATATACCCAAAGCCTACGACCCGCAAAAAGTAGAGACGAAGTGGTATCAGTTCTGGCTGAAGAAAGGCTACTTTACCCCCACGATTGACCACGACAAGAAGCCCTTTGTTATCATCATGCCCCCGCCCAACGTAACCGGCGAGCTCCATCTGGGGCATGCCCTGACGGCAACCCTGGAAGACCTCATGATTCGCTGGCATCGCATGAAGGGCGAACCAACCCTTTGGCTCCCTGGCGTCGACCATGCCGGTATTGCCACCCAGTTTGTTGTAGAGCAGGCTCTTGCTGAAGAGGGACTCACCAGACACGAACTTGGACGAGAAAGGTTCCTCGAGCGCGTATGGCAATGGATAAGAAAATATAGAGGCGCCATATCCGAGCAGCATGAAAGGTTAGGGGTGTCCTGCGACTGGAGCCGGGAGCGCTTTACCATGGACGAGGGCCCGTCAAAGGCAGTGCGCACCACATTCGTTCGCCTCTACGAAAAGGGGCTCATCTACAAGGGGGAGCGCATCATAAATTGGTGTCCCCGCTGCGCTACTGCCCTTTCTGACCTCGAGGTGGAGCACGAGGAGACTCAGGGCAACCTTTATTATGTAAACTATAGGCTTGCCGATGAGGACGGATTCATTACCGTAGCCACCACCCGACCTGAGACCATCCTGGGAGATACCGCAGTGGCGGTCAACCCGGATGATGACCGCTACAGGGATACGGTGGGGAAGAGAGCCATCCTTCCCGCCATCGGCAGGAAGATCCCCATCATCACCGACAGTGCTGTGGACCTTGCTTTCGGCACTGGAGCGGTGAAAATCACCCCCGCCCATGACCCGGTGGACTTCGAGGTGGGACAGCAGCAAAACCTGGCCTCGGTGAATATCCTCAACACCAATGGCACGATGAACGAGAACGCCGGCCCCTATGCCGGGCTCGACCGCTTTGCCTGCCGCCAGGCAATCCTCGCCGACCTGGAGAAGGAAGGGCTGCTGGTTAAGGTAGAGCCCCATATCCATTCCGTTGGACACTGCTGCCGCTGCAACACCGCGGTCGAGCCGTGGGTCAGCAAGCAGTGGTTTGTCAAGATTTCGCCCCTGGCAGTGCCAGCCATCGATGCCGTAGTCGATGGCAGGATAAAGATAATTCCGGAGCGCTTCACCAAGGTCTACCTCAACTGGATGGAGAA
>CAZYLE010000162.1:0-2593 GCA_964648675.1 uncultured Dehalococcoidales bacterium | reverse complement strand
GTGCATCAGCCGCCAGCTCTGGTGGGGGCACCGAATACCGGTATGGTATTGCAGCAAGTGCGGCGAGCTCACGGTAACCGTCGATAACCCCACATCCTGTATCCACTGCGGCTCG
Organism: uncultured Dehalococcoidales bacterium; assembly: GCA_964648675.1. GTDB lineage: Bacteria > Chloroflexota > Dehalococcoidia > E44-bin15 > E44-bin15 > DAOUVR01. The sequence goes on along the minus strand of CAZYLE010000162.1, from coordinate 2,478 downwards.
TCAGACATCGTCCAGGACCCCGACGTTCTCGATACCTGGTTCAGCTCAGGGCTGTGGCCTCATTCCACCCTGGGCTGGCCTGAGCAGACAACGGATCTGCAGTATTTCTACCCCACTTCGGTGATGGAAACGGGATACGACATCCTCTTCTTCTGGGTTGCCCGGATGATTATGATGGGCCTGGAGAACACTAACGACATCCCTTTCGACACCGTTTACCTTCATGGGCTGGTACGGGATGAGAAGGGGGAGAAGATGAGCAAGGTGAAGGGCAATGTCCTTAATCCCCTCGATGCCATCGAGCAGTATGGCACCGACGCCCTGCGCTTCGCCCTGTCCACCGGCACCTCGCCGGGGAACGACATCAGGCTGAGCAGTCAACGGCTGGAGGCAGCCCGCAACTTCGCCAATAAGCTGTGGAATGCCGCCCGATTTGTAATCGGGAATATGGAACAGGGGGTGAGTGTCAGCAAGATTCAACGAGCCAATTTACCTCTGGAGGACCGCTGGATTCTCAGCCGCCTCAGCCATCTGGTGACAGCAGTGGACAAGCTTATGGACGATTTCCAATTCGGCGAGGCGGAGAGGCAGATACATGACTTCCTGTGGGGCGATTTCTGCGACTGGTACATCGAGATGGCCAAGCTTCGGCTTAATGATTCCCCTTCCCCAAAGCCGGTTCTCGCCTATGTCCTGGAGACATCGCTGCGATAGCTACATCCCTTCATGCCCTTTATCACCGAGGAAATATGGCAGAGCCTCAAGGCACGCCTCAATGAGGAAATAGCGGAGTCCATCATGATTGCCCCCTATCCCACCGCCGATGAAGCAGCCATAGATGCCGCAGCGGAGAAGCAGATGGAGTTGGTTATCGATGTGGTTCGGTCGATTAGAAATGAGCGCGCTGAGTTCGGTGTGGAACCGTCAAAGTGGATCGAGGCATTGATTGTCCCACATGATGCGAAGTCCGTTATCGAGAGTCAAGTCCATGCCATCGAAACCCTTGGCCGGGTAAGACCGCTTACCATCATCGGCGCCAAAGATACAAGGCCTGATAAGGCCAAGACTTTGGTGCTGAGCGGGGCAGAGGTGATACTCCCTATGGCCGGCATGGTCGACATTGAGGTGGAAAGACAGCGCCTTGAGACCGAAATCGAGGAAAACCAGGCCGAAATCACACGACTAGAGGCCAGACTGAAGGATGAACAATTCCTTTCCAGGGCACCAGCTCACATCGTCAGCCGGGAAAGGCAGAGGCTCGAGGAATACATCACGAGGTCGGAAAGACTGAGCCAGCGGCTTGCCGAACTGGGCTAGGACCTAAAGGCCACCAGATAGAGGTATTGACATTTCCCCCCAGTTATACTAATATATAGGTTAGCTAGGTATAGGGACCCTATACATTATTGCGAAGATGGATGATATCGGATATTGGGAAAGGCTGATCAGCAGAAGCATGTGTCGCTTCTTTCTTTTCTACGCCCTAAGACAAAAACCAATGCATGGCTACGAGCTAGGCAAATTCATCGCAAGGGCCTGCTCCGGCTGCTGCCAGCCCACCGACGCCATGATTTACCCCACATTGCACCAGCTACTTGAGAGTGGCTATATTGAGTGCCATACCGAGTCAAAAGGAGGCAGGGAGCGAAAGGTCTACGCCCTCACTCATAAGGGGCTGGAGTCATACACAGCGGCCGCCGAGGCCTGGAATAAGGCCCTTCCCTATCTGGTAGAGGCGACAGCAGCATCAAAAACAGACAAAGAATAACGTGAGGAGGAATAGCAGTGGAAGAAAAGAACGCCGAAGAAATCAAGGAATTCGTGCGTGAGCGGTACGCTGAAATAGCGAGGCAGCATACGCCTTCTTGCTGCGCACCGCCGATTGAAGAAGGAACAAGTTGTTGCAGTCCAAGCGCCGTTGAAACGAATACCGCCCATAGACTGTATTCCAGTGAGGAGTTGGAATCTATAGCAGCGAACATACCCTCGCTGGGCTGCGGCAATCCTGTCGCCCTGGCGGAACTGAAGGAGAAGGAAGTGGTTCTTGACCTGGGAAGCGGAGGCGGGCTGGACTGCTTTCTAGCAGCGCGACAGGTTGGTCCGGAAGGGAAGGCCATTGGACTGGACATGACCCCAGACATGATCCGACTGGCAAGAGCAAATGCCCAGAAGCTCTCGTTGGACAACGTCGAGTTTCGCCTGGGGGAGATGGAGCACATGCCCGTCGACAGCGACTCAGTGGATGTGGTTATCTCCAACTGTGTTATCAACCTCTCGCCGGACAAGGATGCCGTGTTTCGGGATATCTTTCGGGTGCTCAAACCCGGGGGAAAGCTCTGCGTATTGGATATCGTAACCCACGGTGAGCTACCTGCGCAGATTCGGGATAGCCTCGAGCAATGGGCTTGCTGCGTGGCCGGCGCTCTAGACGAGCAGGACTACCTGGAGAAGATACGCGCCTCTGGCTTTGTTGAGTTG
>CAZYLE010000161.1:4063-4359 GCA_964648675.1 uncultured Dehalococcoidales bacterium | reverse complement strand
GACATGGTTTTGCCGCCGGTCAAAGCAATAGTTGCTGCCGGGCAGGCGCTTGAGATAGTTCCTTAACTCAGCGGCGATCTCGCTAGCCTCGAGGTGAGAGCCAATTCTTCGCCTCTCGTTAGTGACCACTGCGATAGAAACGCTCATGATCGGGTATTTCCCCTGCTGGCCTGCTCTGCTTTCGTGCTCGATGTGGCCGCGGCCTATCTCCACCGTCTGGTAGAGTTCCCTTACCCGATTATCGAAGTCGCTAATGATCCTTCTGCACATGATTTCAGCCCTCTTGGGCGCTGTGA
>CAZYLE010000161.1:2224-4053 GCA_964648675.1 uncultured Dehalococcoidales bacterium | reverse complement strand
CCAAACAACCGTACTGCGTCGGACACGATTTCACTTAGAAGTCGAATTGCCCGGTCGCCGTGGGCGGAGCCATAGGCAGTGCTGAAAGCTTCCAACGAATCCATGTCCAGATACATGATGGCGAAGGTCTTGCCCTCTCGGATCAGAGCGTCGATCTTGTCGTTTATGTATGTATAGGCCGGCAACTTGGTCAGAGGGTCTACCTGCTTCCCCTGCTCCACCCGTCTCAGGTGGGTTTCTACCAGGGCCACAACCTCGGAAGGAGCGAAAGGCTTGGCAACACAATCCTCGGCCCCAGCGGCTATGCTCGCTATGACATCCTCGTTCTCGACCTTGGCACTGATCATGATCACGGGAACCAGCTTGGTTTCTTGCCTTTCTTTCAGTCGCCGACAGACACCGACTCCGTCTAAATCGGGAAGGACTGTATCCAGCAGGACCAGGTCTGGCCTCTCTTTCGAGGCTTTGACCAGGGCCTGGGCCCCGCTTCTGGCCGAGACAACCCGGAAACCGGCGCGTTTCAGGTTCTGCGCCAGGATTTCGATAACTCCAGGGTCATCATCGACCAGCAGGATGGTCCTCCCCGTTTGCCTCTCCGCAGGAGTTGCCACAATAACCCTAGCTCATTCCTTTGTCTTGCCACTGATTTCGCTATCGAAGTTTAGTGCCAGCATGTTAAAACAGGGTTGGAGGTCGGTCAGAAAAACGTTAGAGTTGCAGAGTAGGCGAAAAGGTCGGAAATAGGTTGGAGAAAGGTTAGAATTTACGACCGAAAGTACTGAATATGGTAGGATATGGTAAGAAAGAGTATTGACAAACTGTAGTAGACCAGTTAGCATCCACAGCGAGGTTCTGCGCCAGCATTTACATAAGTTCAGGGTATTTAGTGGCACTTATGTTAGGTTAAGGCTATTCCCGAGGCCTTTACGTAAAGCAGCGGTTGTCAACGTTGGAAGCGCGTCCAGGAGATGGTCCAGTTGAAGGGTAGGAGGCTGATTTTGTGAACGACAGAGTATTAGTCATCGATGATGACCCCGAGCTCCTGGGTCTGGCCGAGACCTGGTTGCGTGAAGCTGGATACGAGACGTTCACCGCGAGAGACGGTATCGAGGGACTGCAACGGGTTTATTGCAGTCGCCCCAGTTTGGTGCTGGTGGATATCAGGATGCCGCGCATGGACGGGTGGGAGTTCTGTCGCCGACTTCGAGAGATGTGCGATACGCCCATCATTATTGTGAGCGTCAACGGGCAGAAAACCGATGTGCTTCGAGGGTTCGCTCTCGGAGTTGATGACTACATTACAAAACCCTTTCACTTCCCGGAACTGGTGGCTCGAGTGGAAGCTGTTCTGCGGCGGTCTGGCGGATCTTCTGAGGAGGAGAACAACAATAGTTTCCACAACGAGGAAATCGACATAGATTGGGCGAGTCGCCAAGTGTGGGTTCGTGGGCAACAAGTTGTGCTATCGCCTACGGAGTTCAGGCTGCTGTCCTGCTTGATCGAGAACCGCGGTTGGGTTGTGACCCATGAGCAGCTCTTAAGGAAGGTATGGGGACCGAACTACTTCGGGGACAAGAGCTATGTCAAGCTGTACGTTAGATACCTGCGGAAGAAGATCGAGAAGGATGCCAGCGAGCCGAAGTGGATCCTGACGGAACGGGGAGTGGGATACCGCTTTCGTTCCTAGCGATATTGGAACAGCGGTCTGCAGCATATGGAAAGACATGGTGAAGCCACTATCACGTGGCAATCAGGTGACCAAGCCCTGAGTACTGAGTTTGTTTGAGGGAATCGCGTCAATGGAGAATGCTGTTCGTCTTCTCTCGCTA
>CAZYLE010000161.1:1344-2214 GCA_964648675.1 uncultured Dehalococcoidales bacterium | reverse complement strand
GACTAGAGCAGCGGCTACTCGCAGCTGCCTTCGACAGAGGCGTCGACCCTATGATGATCGTTGACGCTGATCACAGGATAGTCGCTTTCAACCAGGCCTCGGAGACGTTGACTGGATGGCGGAAAGACCAAGCTGTGGGGCGGCATTGCTGGGAGGTTTACTCCTGCACCAGCGCTGGCACCGCGAAGCACGGTGGCGGTCTGTGCGCGCTAGCGGGGGAGAAGGAACACAGCGGCTCGTACGTGCAGCGCACACTTATTAGCAAGGAGGGGAAGGAAACAGCAGTATCCATGATCCATGCACCGCTGCCTTCCGCAGAGTACCAGGATCGGTACCAGATGATTGTCGTCCATGAGTGTCCCGCTAAGAAAGATGGCATAGGTGCTAACGCAGACATGCTCGCTGTAGCCTCTCACGAGTTGCTTTCTCCTCTCAATTTGGTGAGAGGCTATGCCGCCACCCTGTCAGAGCTGGGCGATGCTCTCACCCGGGAGCAAAGAGGGCAGTACCTTCGAAGCATTGAATCCGCAGTCGCCAGAGCTACCCAGTTGATACGCAGTTTCTTGGATCTCCCCAGACTCGAGGCTGGCTGCCTTCCCCTCGCTCTGGAGCCTACTCAACTCCCCGGACTTGTGCGCCGGGTCGTGACGGAAATGCAAGTCCAGAGGGCCGACCGTGTGATCAAGCTGCAGGCGCCTCGCTCGCTTCCTTCTATCAACATCGACCGCAAGAGAATCGAGCAAGTGCTGATCAATCTCTTGGACAACGCGCTCAAGTACTCGCCACAGGGAAGCGATATCCGAGTTTCGATAAAGCGGTCTCGGCCTGGGGACGAATGCATCGGGCACCCGGGAAAGGCATCCTCAGCAG
>CAZYLE010000161.1:1119-1334 GCA_964648675.1 uncultured Dehalococcoidales bacterium | reverse complement strand
GAGATTGGGGGATGGGCATACGAGAAGATGACGTTGAGCTCATTTTCGAGAAGTTCTATCGAGCCGACGATAGACTGACTCGTGCCTCGTCAGGAGTAGGCCTGGGCCTTTACATCTCCAAAGTCATTGTGCAGGCCCATGGCGGATTCATCTGGGCCACAAGCAAAGTTGGTGAAGGCAGCACTTTCAGCTTCTCGCTGCCGACGACTCAGCCA
>CAZYLE010000161.1:0-1109 GCA_964648675.1 uncultured Dehalococcoidales bacterium | reverse complement strand
CTCCAACTTCCTAAGTTCTCTGCCCCGTTTGCCATGGTGGCACAAACAATGATTCAGGCGTCCTCCTAGATCGCAGCCAGTCGAGGACATCGCTCTGAGAGGTCTGGAAGTTCCACACGCGCAGGCTCCCAAGAAGGTCATACGTGTATACGTATGTCAGAGAACACGATGAGTGCAAGAACACTTCCCAGGACCAGTACGAGCCACCCGATGGTGCATAGCAGAAGCAGGAATCCCTCGTTCAGGCGCTGTTGAAGAAGCAGATAGGAAGGATATGCTAGAACTAGCGTGCCGCTGACCAGGGCTGCACTCACAAACACTAGCAGCAGAGCGACTTTGTCGAGATAACCGTCGGATGGCGATTCCCATTTCTGCAGGTGTTGCATTGTGGCCACCGCCACCCCGCATACCAAGACAGTCGCCAGTGCTTGTGCCAAGCCCCATAGCACTGCTTTTTTCATGCTCACAATGTTGCTCTCGAGCCGCGATTGTCGCTGTAGATTTCGGATCTGCCCTCAGAGGAATGCCTCAATCGTCGGCACGAGCCACTATCTCTGTTCCCGATCAGCCCTATTGCCGCAACGCCAGCCTGTACCTAAAGCCTTCTATGATTCTCCTGATGAATATGCTTTGGTAGAAAAGCCTTTCCACTGTATGGCTTAAGAGAATGAAACTCGCCAGTACGCCTATTACTTTGCGCTTGTGGAAAGTACGCAAGATCGCTTCTCTGTGCACCTGTCTTCTGACCCTGCTGAGGTAGCCAAACAACTCCATTCTCTCCTCCCTTGGCAACTCCGGTGTGTCGAAGACGGGGACATTGGTGAGACAGGAGACATCGTTGAGAAACTCCTCTGGCTCTTTCAGAAACAGGTTGTTCTCTGCCACCCAGTCGTATAGCTCTGTCCCAGGGTAGGGAATAGTATTGTAGAAATGCACCTCCTGGATGGGATACTTCCGGGCGATTCTAACCTTATCCTCGACGTCCTCTCTGGTTTCGTACGGTGTGCCCACCACAAACAACAACTTCACGTCGTATCCCAGATCGCAGGAAGCCGCAATGGCTTGCTCTATGGCTTCCATAGTCTCGCCCTTCTTCACTATCCTCAATA
>CAZYLE010000160.1:2816-4388 GCA_964648675.1 uncultured Dehalococcoidales bacterium | reverse complement strand
TGCTTCTGGGCAAAATTGACACCGCTTCGGCCGCGACCGGTGGCGACCACGGCAGCTATCTCGCCCCATCCAAGCCCAGCCATCCCCAACGCTGATTCCATGGCACGGCGAGGGTCTGATTCCATTTCACCTGAGCCGACAATAAAGTGAGCTAATATGCAGCCATCGCCGAAGATAACCACCGACATGTTGACCGAGCCGACATCGATACCACCAAACGCCATCGCGTCATCCTAGCCGCGCAGCACTTCGATGAAAGCCTCGATGTCGTCCCGCTGCGTCTCCAGTTCCGCCTCCGTCTCCTCTCCACGGAAGAAGAGCACTGGCAGCCCCCTCGCCTCCAACATCTCCTTGAGGTAGGGGTATTCGTACAGGTGGCAGTCGCAGGCCTTGAGGTTGTGGATTATGGCACCCTGGACATCCGCCCCGGCCATCGTCTCGATTATATACTGATAGCGGGCCTGGGGCAGCATCTTACGCGGGCAGGGAATCCGTTCTAGATAGCGCTCGGCCAGTGCCTTCAATGGCTCGGCCTCGCTGTCAACTGGATAGAAAAAGTATCGGCTGCCGCTAGGCATATCGTCGGCGATTACACGACCTCCGCATTCCTCGATGAGTTGGAAGAAATCGGTGTCATCTAGCATGCTGGCCGATACGAAAAGTTTTACCCCATCACCACCGGGATGACGCTGGCTGGCTTCCCCCAGACACTGGTCCATGAGCTGGCTATGCTCCTCCTTGGGCATGAGCATGCTGGAGAGTACCATCTCCTGAAGCTCGACTGCGGAGACAAGACCTTGCATTCTCATTTCGTAGGCCCGTCGGAGAAGATCCCGGTTGCGGTTATAGACATCGATAGCCTGTCGCAAAGATTCGCTGGATATGCTATTGCCCGAAATCTCCTCCAGCGCACTTTGAAACTTGGCAAGGTTCTCGCGGAAGAAGTCCACTCCATGGTTACTTATCCGTTGTGGCACCTCGAGGAAATAAACGTTGGGAATAGCGGTGTTCAACTTCCACGCCCCATACATGGCCCTGACCATATCGCACACGTTGGGCACTATCACACCGTCCAGGTAATCATAGCGACCCTTGATCGCCTGATCCAGGCAATTCGTCGGATAGGGGCACACATTGGTCGGGAAATGGAGATTGCCCTCGGTGGCCTCCTCATGCTCACCCATTATTCTGACCGGCAGCATCCCTGCAGCGTAGATGAGTTCCTCGGGCACATCGCAGCAGAAGACCCCAATAACCTTTTTACGCGTGCGCTCCTTCCACACCCTGGCTTCCTGGTGTCGGTCCGTTCGCAATCGCCCTAAGCTCTTTATCATCTGTCCTCCTATTTACGCCCGCTGAGCATCCTCTCAATAAAGGCATCCAGCCTGGTTTTTATCTGGCCCTCGGAGTAGGTACGTTCGTCGGCCATGTCACACTCGATGCTCAGGTTAGGTATTCCATGCCGGTCCAGAACGTTCTTGAGTTCTGGCTGCAATACGTACATCAATCGGCAAGAGGGGTTGAAAGCCAGTATCACCCCATCCACGTGGTAGTCCCGAATGATGTCAATGG
>CAZYLE010000160.1:280-2806 GCA_964648675.1 uncultured Dehalococcoidales bacterium | reverse complement strand
GCTCCGCCCTCTGCTCGATGTCGCCGGCATACGGCCGGCGCATAGTGGAAGAGATAGACATATCCTTTATCGGGTCATCGTGCTGAGATGGCAGACTCTTCTGGTAGCGAAAATAGGCATTCTCGATAGCAACCACCCCACCGAAGTCCTCGAAGTAATTAAGCAGGGCCATGTTGTACCAGAAAGGCAGCCCACTCCACAGCAATCGGAACTTCTCCTCAGGGACTATGCCAATCTTCTTTTTGATGCGCCCCGAGACTTCGGCCTGCAGCCGCTGGTAGAATTCGTCGCACTCCTTGGTACCCGCCATATACATACCAGGCCAGACTATAGTGTAAGCGTCTCCTGCACCCATGGGCGAGGGGACCGCCTTCCTCATCTCGAATATATCCACCTGTATGTCATGGGAGCGGCGGGCAAGGTCGAGCTTTTCCCTCAGCTTGTCTCGATCGAGCTTTGTCCCCGTCTGCTCCTCAATGAAGGAAACAAAGTCCTCAAGCTGCGACTCTGAATAGACCACGTTGATATCCTCGGTACAGCCTCCCTGGGGCTGGTACGGAGCATCAAGAATATAGACAGGCAGGTTAAGAGTACGGCCCATGGTGGTAAACCATCCCATCCGCGAGTCGCAGCTATAGCTGTTCACCACCAGAAAATCTGGCTTGGCTACGCCACCATAGGGTGCCTCCGGGGCCTCTCCCCCCCCTAATAAGTAGCCCATGAGGATACGGGCGTAACCGCAGACATCCTGGCTAAAGCCCGCCCTTTCCCCGGCACGGCAGAACCCGGAGGACAGCCGCTTGGCAGCACAGACGGTGGCGTAATTCTCCAGGTACACTGCATTTATGTCCATCGCCTCAAGTATCTCCGAAGGGATGCCGTTGCTGCACCAAGCCACCTTCTGCTTTCCAGCCTGCTGCAACGACTCGGCATAGTACTTCTTGCGCAACGCTGGCACCTCGAGAGTGGTCTCAAGATGCTTCTTGGCGCTGGTTGACGTCACCATGTCACTTACTCCTTCCCCAACATAATTCTTTCCTGAGCAAATAGAGCCGCTCCCAACGCCCCCACAATCTGAGGCTCCTCAGGCAACAGGGCCCGCAGCCCCACCCTCTCCTCTATTTTGCGCACCACCGCTATGTTTTTGCCTATGCCACCGGTTATCACCAGGTCGGGCTCTACCCCCACCCCACGCAGCAGATTGTACACCCTGGCGGCTATGGCGCTGTGGAGTCCGGCTAGCACGTCCCGCCTGTCCTCACCCTCCCGCACCAATGATGTAACCTCGGACTTGGCGAATACAGCGCATGTGCTGTTGATTCTCACCTCAGCCTTGGCCTCCAGGGACAACTCACTCATCTCATCCAGGGAAATTCCTAGCACCCGCGCCATAAGTTCCAGGAACCTACCGGTCCCCGCGGCGCACTTGTCGTTCATGGTGAAATTCTCCAGGCGCCCCGCCGCATCGCACCGGATCGCCTTGCAGTCCTGACCCCCCATATCCAATATAGTCCTGGCCGATGGGAAAAGCCAGTTCGCCCCACGGGCATGGCATGTCAGCTCGGTAACTGTCCCCTGCGCGAAGGGAACAATAACCCTCCCATAGCCAGTGGCCACAACATATCCTATCTCCGAAGAGGACAGGTTTGCCTTTTCCAGTGCCTCGTCGAAGGCGCGACGCGCTGAGCTTGCGCTCTCGGCTCCAGTGGCGATGAGGCTGTGGCATAGGATCGAGTCGCCATCCAGGAGCACCGCCTTCGCTGTAGAGGACCCTATATCTACCCCCGCTACTATCACTTCTTTCTACCTAATGACTATGTTAACATCATAGCACAGATTGTCAATAAAAATTGCCGCTGCAGGCACAATGGAGTGGGAAGCCTTCACAGCTACCATAGCACATGCTACAATAGACTTCGGCCTCCAGCCAGGAAGAGGGATGTATATTATCAAGGGCTTGTCATGAGGTAACAATTGGCTCTATTTATTACCTTTGAAGGTGGGGAGGGCTCGGGAAAGAGCACACAGGCAAAGGCGCTTTACCAACGCCTTTCGAGCATGGGTATTTCCGTACTTCTCACCCACGAGCCCGGTGGTACGCCGCTGGGCAACAACCTGCGCCGGTGGCTTAAGGGAGAGGATGAGATAGACCCCACCACCGAGCTTTTGCTTTTCGCCGCCTCCCGTGCTCATCTTGTCTCTGCTGTGATTCGCCCTGCTCTGGAAAAAGGAACAATGGTTATCTGCGACCGCTTTGCCGAATCCACCGTCGCCTATCAGGGCTATGGTCGCGGACTTGGCTTCGACCTCATTAAGGCTCTCAACAAAATCGCCACTCAGGGGCTGAAGCCCGACCTTATCGTCTTTCTGGACATCCCTGTGGACAATGGGCTGGCCCGAAAAGGGCTGAGGGACAGATTCGAGCGAGAGGAAAGCGCCTTCCACCAGAGGGTGAGAAGTGGCTACTTGGAGATGGCGAGTAAAGACCCCGGGCGCTGGTTGGGTATCGATGGCTCCTTACCTAAA
>CAZYLE010000160.1:0-270 GCA_964648675.1 uncultured Dehalococcoidales bacterium | reverse complement strand
AGCCTAGACAGCAAGGATATGCGGAAAAAGGCCCGCATTCATCAGATGCTCAGCCATTATGGCTCGTCCCGTATCCGCAAATCGCCAAAGACAGTGGTAGCATATATGTTCAGTACCTTGGCTGCATCTGGAGAGGGCTGTTCCCCACTCCGCTTCACCCACCGACCACCGAATACCGACACGCCTTCAAGGTTAACCGGAAGGCCTTCTGGTACGATAACTCTGGTATCACCGAATACTGAGACTATCCGAAGTTTAGTAACCTCTTCT
>CAZYLE010000159.1:0-4424 GCA_964648675.1 uncultured Dehalococcoidales bacterium | reverse complement strand
AGTTTATAGCATAGCTAACTCAGCTTCAATATGAAGGTGCTCGACCTTTTTGCAGAAACGCCATATATGGTTTACCCCGTCCACTAATCAGGACACCCCTCGTCCCCAAGGGTAGGCCCCCCCTTTTTTCAGCTTTAAAAAATGTGACTTCTTAATATCGGTGGGATAGACTAATATCGATATAGCAGGGTCAACACATTATCATGCTTGACGAGATTACTTGTACATGTTATGTCATGGTAGCTTGTTGGTTGAATCGGGCAGATAGTTGCAAGGTGGTAAGCGTAATAGCAAGTAGTAGAAACTTATGTAAACTATATATGATCAGAGGCATAGTGATTTTGCCGACATTTTGCCAGCAAATTGCTTGACACACTACGACACAGCGCACCACGTCCAGATATAATCTGTCGCCTGACACTAGACCCAACGAGGCGTTATGCTATCTGACAGTAGCTATCTCCAATAGCGAGCTACCTCCACAGGTCTGTGAATAGCAAAGCCGATTGACATCATTGACGCATAGCGATAGTATGCACACCTACACGAAATCAGGCACCAAGGAGGCGATAATGGCGATTACAGAGTGGGACGATTACCTTATTCACCAGATTCCGGATACCATCGATGTAGTCCATGGCGGCAACCCCCACTGGATGGACCGATTTTTCTTTGGCTGCCACAACGCCGAGGGCACACTGCACCTGATGGCAGGACTGGGCACATATCCCAACGCCAATGTCATGGACGGATTTGTCTGCGTGCGTAGTAAGGATGTCCAGCGTAACATCAGGCTGTCACGACATCTGCAGGCTGACCGCGCCAACGCTGAAATAGGCCCGCTTTCTTTCAAGGTACTGGAGCCGCTCAAACGGTGGGGCATATATTTAAGCGACAATGACTATGACATAGGCTGCTCTATGGAATTTGATGGAAGAGCACCACCCTATTTATTCCCCAAAATAGGCGGCGGTGACTCCGAATCAGTGCATCAGGTCCACTATAACCAGCCAGGGCGGTACACCGGCAGCATCACCTTCGAAGGCAATCAGTTCAAAGTCGACAGCTTTTTGGGCGCCAGGGACCGTAGCTGGGGGGTCAGGGCTCCCGGCAGTTTCGCCGCATTAGAGATTTACCTGTGGATTCAAGCGCAATTCTCCAGTTTTTCCCTGACCCTGCTCTACGTTGAGCTATTGGATGGCGCTATTAGTTTGTGCATGGGGGGAATCTTAAAAGATGATGGAGCTGTTATTCCCATAACTGAGACTCACCAACGTATCGAGTTTGTCCCTGTTTTCAGGGCATATACCAAGCTGGAACTGCTGCTGAAGGATGCCAACGGTGTAGAAAGGAATCTTATCGTAAAACCGATTTCTCCCGGGTGCTACATGTGGGGCGGAGGCTATGACCAGTTACACGGCTTGGACCGGGGGAGCTTTCATGTCGAGGGCGAACGATGGGACGTCTCCCAGCCGGTGGCCATCGACTCTCCCCTCTTCGGTCAATACCAGCGGGACGCCGATCTCCAACTCGATGGAGAGCCAGGGCTAGGTTTGATCGAGGCTTCTTTCACCCGGTCCGAAACCTGGCAGTACAAACCCAACTGGTAGGTATGTGACGATACCGAGAATGGAGGCGTCAAATGGAAGAAATTCAAGCTATGAAACAGAAGGTCGAGGCCTATCTTAAGACCAAGTTTCCCCAGCGGGAAGAGCTATCGGTAGTACAGGTGGAGAGGATGCCGGTAGGGGTGTCCTATGAGACCTACCTTTTCACCACATCCTGGCGGGAGCATGGGGACATGGCTTCCGAAAGCCTGGTCATCCGCATGGAGCCGGAGTACGGCCCTGTACCACCTTATGATGTTAGACCTCAGTTCGAGGTTCTCAAAAGCGTTCACGGAAGCGGCGTTCCCGTGCCCAAGGTCCACTGGTTGGAGACGGACAGTAACGCTCTGGGCCGTCCCTTCTTCGTCATGGACAAAATAGAGGGTGAAGCGTTATACGGGGTCTTCGCGCGAGAGCCGGAGCACCGCGCGCAGCTAGTGAAGGACTATGTCTCGATACTGGCCACGTTACATGCTCTCGATAGTAGCACTCTTGGCCTTCCCAGTTTAGAGTCACCGGCGAACGACCGCAATTATGCCGAAAAGCAGATCGCCAGGTGGGAGTGGGTGGTGGAAGACACTCAGTACAGCCCGCAGCCGGTGCTGGCGGAACTGATTTGCTGGCTGAAAAGGAATATACCCCCATCCGAGCGCACTACACTGTGTCACGGCGACTACCACTCGCGGAATTTCCTTGCCCGCGATGGCCGTATCGTAGCCGTCCTCGACTGGGAAATGGTAGATATCGGCGACCCTATCAGCGATCTTGGCTGGCACAGCATGTTTATGCGGGTCCTCAGGGAGAACCTCTGGTGGCCTGAGGCCGATTTCATCCGTAGCTATGAGGAAATGAGCGGTACAAAGGTGAACGAGGAGAGCCTTTTCTTCTGGAAGGTACTGTCCTTTGTTAAGCTGACCGCCATTGGAATTGCCGGTACCAAGGCTGCCCTCGAATCTAAAGAACCTGATATGCGCCAGCTAGGCATCTGGAACATGCTACTGCCCCTGCTGCAGGACGCACCGGCCCGAATGCTGGGATTCTAAATAAAGAGGCCAACTCAGAGGAGGTATTATGGAAACATCAATTACCACGTTGATGGTGGAAAGATGTGCTGAAACCATAGAAAAGGTGATAATCCCCAATTTGACCGGGGCCTTCGAATTCGAGAATGCGATGTGGATAGCCATCGTATTACATATCCTGGCACCGAACATAGAAGAGAAGTCACAAGAATTAAGCGATGAGAATAAGGGGATGAGACAAGCCCTTGGGCAGGTGCTGGAGGTGCTGCGTGGACAAAAGGCCTTATCTCATAATCCGGTCAGGAACGATTTGGTAGATAGGCTTGATAGTGAGCTAAAAAAGGTTGATGTTGGGCCGCCGGATGTCAGCAAAGAGAACTACAACTTGAAGGCAGCCCTGGTGCACACTATAAACAGCCTTGATGCCCTGACTGATGATATCCCAAAAGAGACGATGTCTTATCTGAAACAGCAGGTCCGTTCCGCTCTCAGACAGCAGCTAGACCACAGCGTGGCCCACGTTATCAGCAGGATGGGCGGGTTACCACTCTAGAAGCTGAAATCAGTATAAAGGTGAGGCAACTTGAAACTGCCTCTCTCAAACGGGGCAACCATGCCGAGGTATTCACTGATGTTAAAACCATTTTCGGAATGTCTGTAGTAGAAGAGAACCATACAATGGCCTACGATTTCGATCGGCTCGTTGACAGAAGCTCCTCGGACAGTGTCAAGTGGCATCGCTACGGGGAGGACGTGCTACCCATGTGGGTGGCGGATATGGATTTCGCGTCGCCTGAGCCAGTCATCCGCGCCCTGCGTGAGCGTGTGGAGCACGGGGTCTTTGGCTACGGCATGGAACCGCCGGAATTCCGGCCTCTGATTGTAGAACATCTCCAGCGCCTCTATGGCTGGGAGGTATCGCCCGAGGCGATTGTCTTTCTACCGGGAGTGGTGAGCGGCTTTAACCTAGCTTGCCACGCCGTGGCCTCCCCTGGCGATGGGATGTTGGTACAAACGCCCATCTATTACCCCATCCTTCGCCTCCCCGAAAACACTGGCGTCACCCTCAACGATATGGAGCTAACACAGCAGCCGGACGGGCAGTACGCCATCGATTTCGACGCCTTCGAAGCGGCCATCACCGACCGGACCCGCATCTTTATCCTGTGCAACCCTCACAATCCAGTGGGACGCATGTTCCGCCGCGACGAGCTGGAACGCATGGCCGAGATCTGCCTCCGCCACAATATTGTCGTATGTTCCGCCGAGATCTATTGCGATCAGGTGTTTCGCAGGCACCAACACCTTCCCATCGCCTCCCTGAACCCCGAGATCGCCGACCGCACCATCACCCTGATGGCGCCGAGCAAAACATATAACCTTCCCGGCCTTCGCTGTGGCCTAGCCATCATCCAAAATCAGGAGCTTCGCCAAAAGTATGAGGCAGCCAGGGCAGATATTGTCCCCAAACCGAACGTCATGGGCTACATTGCCGCTCTCGCCGCCTACCGCGACGGCCAGCCGTGGCTGGACCAGGTCATGGACTATCTTGAGGCCAACCGCGACTTTCTTTTTCAGTATGTGAATGCGCATCTGCCGGGCATCAAAATGGGCAAGCCGGAGGCAACCTACCTGGCATGGCTCGACTGCCGCCAGGCAGGCATCCCGGGCAACCCTTACGAATTCTTCCTGGAGAAGGCGAAGGTCGCTCTAAACGACGGTCCGCCCTTTGGCCGGGGAGGCAAGGGGTTCGTGCGGCTGAACTTCGGCTGCCCTCGCTCTACTCTAGAGGAAG
>CAZYLE010000158.1:295-4446 GCA_964648675.1 uncultured Dehalococcoidales bacterium | reverse complement strand
GAATTGTTCAAGGCCTTCGGCTTCCGAAAGGTGACCATACAGGACATAGCGAGCAAGGCAGGCGTGTCCCCTGTCACCATTTACAACCACTTCGGCAGCAAGGAAGGACTGGTACGGGACGTGGTGAAGCGGCTACTGCTCGAAACCATGGGAAAGTATCTGGCAATCATGGAGGAGGATAGGCCGTTTCTGGAGAGACTGGACTTAATCATCTTCGACAAGACAGAGCTGTCCCGCCAGTATGAGGGGGAACTGATACAGGCGGCCGCCTCGAATGACCCAGAGGTCAGCCAGCTCGTCGACTCCCTGGCCCAGAAGGCAATGGAGCACATGATCAGCTTCTATGAAGAAGGGAAGAGACTGGGCTACGTCAACCCTGAACTGTCCCGTGAGGCTATCCTGCTCTACATAGACGTGTTGCGCAAAGGGTTCTTTGCCCGCGCCGACGTGTTTGCCGCACCTGAGAAGAACGCCAGTCTGATCCGAGAACTATCTTCGCTCTATCTCTATGGACTGCTGGGAAAACGGAATTAAAATCTGCGGAGGAGTCACGCCATGCGAAAGAAAACGCACGGGCGCCCCGATGCCATAGTCGCCAGGAACCTGACCTACCGGTACGGCAGTCTGGTGGCCGTAGACCACATCAGCTTCAATGTTGCCGAGGGTGAGATCTTTGGATTCCTCGGCCCCAACGGGGCAGGCAAGTCCACCACGGTGAACATGCTGACCGGACAGCTCAAGCCGAAGAGCGGGCGCGCGGTGCTCCTGGGCCTCAATGTGGCGCGCCATACGAAGGAAGTGCAGGGCAAGATTGGCGTGTGCTTCGAGGAGCCGAATCTCTACGAGCAGATGAGTGCCGTAGAGAACCTGGAGTTGTTCGCTCGACTGTTTGGCACTCGATCGTTCAACCCCTATCCCCTGCTCCGCAGGGTTGGACTCGGCGGCCGCGAGAAAGACCGGGTGGACACCTACTCCAAAGGCATGAAGCAGCGCCTTATGGTGGCCCGCGCGCTGGTCAACCGACCCAGAATCCTCTTCCTCGATGAGCCTACCGCCGGGCTGGACCCTACATCCGCCAAGTCCATTCGCAACCTCATCCTCACCGTCCGCCGACATGGGACCACCGTCCTTCTCACCACCCATGACATGATGGAAGCGGACGAGCTTTCCGACCGCGTTGCCTTCATCAACCACGGCAAGATTGTCGCCCTCGATACGCCACACAACCTCAAACAGCAGTATGGCAAGCGAGCACTCAAGGTTGAGGTAGCCAATCAAAGCGGCGGGCTTGAGAACCGCGAGGTTGTCCTCGACACTTCCGAGACGCCCGACGCCATTCACGAACTCTTCTCCAAAGAGGAAGTGGTAACGGTCCACAGCGAGGAGGCCACCTTGGAAGATATCTTCATCAAGCTCACCGGACGCGGGCTCATCGCCCCGAAGCCCGCCATAGCAAAACCCGCCAAACGGAGGACCAGACGTTGAGTCTGCGCGTAGTCGCCGCTTTGGTGGCAAAAGACCTCTCCCTGTTCTTCAGAAACAGGTTCTTTGGCCTCATAACCGGCCTCGGTCTTGTGGCCTATATCGTCATCTACTTCGTTCTGCCAAGCTCGGTCAACGAGACCCTTGAGATCGGGCTCTACGCAGAAGTTGTGCCCCCGGCGTTCGAGCAGGTGGCGGAAGAGGGGATAATATTCGAGACAGTTGAATCCGAGGACGCCCTTGTGGAGGCGGTGACGGAAGGACAGTATGCCGCCGGGGTCGCCCTGCCCCCGGACATACTGGACCTTTTCGCCTCGGGGGAGAAACCACAGATAACCCTCTATTCCACGGCGGATACCCCTGAAGAGGTCACCGACGCCGTGGAGGTTATCATACGAGAGCTGGCCTACCTTCAGGTGGGGGAGCCGCTGGCGGTTGACATATCGGCGGAGGTCCTTGGCCCAGATATGCTGGGCGAGCAGATACCACTACGGGACCGCATGCGCCCCCTCCTCGCCGTCTTCCTGGTGCTGTTTGAGATGATAGGTCTGGCCAGCCTGATCACCGACGAGGTGCAGCAGGGCACTGGTCGGGCTCTGCTGGTGACCCCCATGACAGTGCCGGACCTGTTTGCCGCAAAGGGGCTGCTGGGGGTTGGCCTCGCCTTCGGTCAGGCGGCACTGTTCATGGCCGTCGTCGGCGGCCTGAGCAGCCAGCCGCTCATAATCATCACCGCCCTGCTGCTCGGCGCGGTGCTCGTCACCGGATTCGCCTTCCTCATAGCCTCCCTCTCCAGAGACATGATGTCAGCCCTGGGATGGGGCATGGTCATACTCATCATCTTCACCATCCCGGCCTTCGGCATCCTCTTCCCCGGCACCGTTTCCGCATGGGCCAAAGTCATCCCTTCCTACTACCTCGCCGATACCGTCCACCAGGCATCGGCCTTCGGCGCCGGCTGGGCCGATATCTCGCTCAATCTGCTCGTCCTGCTCGGGGTTGACATGGCGGTTGTAGTCGCCGGCGTTGCCGCCCTAGGTAGGAGATTCCGGTGAGCCTCAAACGGGTGGGTATTCTGCTGGGCAAGGAGCTGTTTCACGGCCCGAGGGGCTTCATCCTCATCTGGGCCATCGCCGCTCCACTTCTCGTCTCGCTGGTGATCTCGCTAGCCTTTGGGACCTTCCTGAACGAGAAGCCACGATTGGGTATTAAGGATGAAGGTTATTCCCAACTGGTGGCCCTGTCCCGTCAGCTCGAGTCAGTCGTCACCAAGGACTACAGCACGATCACTGGGTTGAAACAGGCGGTCGATAGCGGCGCCATAGACATGGGCATTGTGCTTCCAGCGGGATTCGACGACGCTGTTGCCGGTGGAGAAACGGCCGAAATCACCGCCTACGTCTGGGGCGAAAGCCTGGCGAAGAACCGCACCATACTATCGGTCACCCTCGCCGACATGGTGAGGGAGCTTGCCGGCCAGGAGGTACCTGTTGAGATAGATACCGTCACCCTGGGCGATGATGTGAGTGTTCCATGGAGTGACCGACTGCTGCCGTTCATTGTGCTCATCGCCGTTCTCATAGGCGGCGTCTTTCTGCCCGCGACCTCGATCATTAGCGAGAAGCAGAACCGGACACTGCAGGCAGTGGTCGCTACTCCGGCCACCGCTACCGACCTTTTCGTGGCCAAGGGACTGCTTGGCGTTATCTTGAGCCTCTGCATGGGCATACTGATGCTCGTCATCAATCAAGCCTTCGGCGCCCAGCCGCTGCTGCTTGTCCTGGTGCTGGTGCTCGGCTCGATCATGGCCGCTGAGATAGGCTTGTTGCTCGCCTCCGTGCTAAAGGACACCAGCAGCCTGTTTGCCGTGGTGAAGTTCTTCGGCATCTTTTTCTACGCCCCTGTCCTCGTCTACCTCTTCCCTCAGATTCCCCAGTGGATAGGGCGGATCTTCCCCACATACTACATCGTCCAGCCCATCATCGACATCAGCCAGCGGGGAGGGGGCTGGCCTGAGATTGCCGCCAACGTCCTCATCCTTGTGGGGCTCGACATCGTGCTGGCTGGCGTGGTGATTCTCTTCGCCAAAAAGGCCTTGCAGCATTAACCGCGGACAACCGACCTTGGCGAGTTCCCGCCTGCGTCGTGGTGATTTTCGTGCCGTGCTTGGTTAACTACCATACCGTTCATGGTGAGCCTGGGCTGTAGGAAGATCTACCTTTCGGCCTCGTACCATGAACCGCCCTTTGACACGATCAGGGCGAACGCAGGAACCCCAGTAGGCACTTATTATGCTAGCCGTTCGTGGTAGGACCCTCTACCGTTCATGGTGAGCCTGTCGAACCATAAACGGCACCCGGCTATTCTCCGATCTTAGTCGAAGACAACAAGGATGTCTTCTGTGTACTCATAGATATGCCAATAGAATAATTTATCACCTTGGTAGGTGAGAATATCATTTACTAGGCGAAAAAACTGCCCTCTCGATGCAGTAAAAAGGGCTGGCTTTTGCCAGCCTTTTCATATCTCCCGCCTTTGGTCTTAAGTCCAGCGATGAAGCCCTTGGGCGAGCTGATCGTGCTCCCGCTGATAGATTTCATAGGCAAACTATATCATAGGATGGGAGTCAAGACAAGAAGATGCAGCCTCTACGGGCCAACTATTGGAAG
>CAZYLE010000158.1:0-285 GCA_964648675.1 uncultured Dehalococcoidales bacterium | reverse complement strand
TTTTCATATCTCCCGCCTTTGGTCTTAAGTCCAGCGCGGGTTGCGCCAGCGAGAAAGCCTTTGGTCCATGTGATAGTGTCGCCGGGGATAGATTTAATAGGGAATCTATATCATAAGATGGTTATCAAGGTAAGAAGAGCCGACAGCTAAGGGCCAAGCATTGGAAGTCACTACCGCTTAGCGACCGAAGCGTAGCAATCTTGGCACCCCATCCCCCTTTATCCACCTTTCCCCTCGATTTTAATGTCTTTGCGAGGAGCGTAGCGACGAAGCAAACTAAGAGAT
>CAZYLE010000157.1:0-4494 GCA_964648675.1 uncultured Dehalococcoidales bacterium | reverse complement strand
CTTCCTTATATGGTATTTATAACAGCTCTCTACCAATCAATTCTTATTGAACGATTCTCGGTTTTGTTAAGCTGCCGGTTTCGGTCAAATCGGCCAGCCCTGGTCGGTGCAGAGTGTAGCTGTGGGACGGGCATTGTGAGCGCTGCCGCCTTGGGTGCTCGGTGCTGCGAGTGATGCTCGGCTCCCAGGTAGCTTGACAATCAGGCCGAAAGGGTCATAAACTTCAAGTGCCGGGAGAGATGAGGGACAAGTATCGCCTCATCGTGATTCGAAATGGGAAATCCCGAGTAACATAATGAAAGGGGGAGGCAATATGGTCTCAGGGGGATCAGAAAAGTTGGAAGCCCTCAGGCGAGAGATTCGAGACTGGCTGAGGGCAAATCTGCCCAAGGGGTGGGGAACACCGGAGTACGTGGCGCCCGAGCCGTACAGCAAAGAGCAACACGAACTGGGTAAGGAGTGGACAAAGAAGTGCTACGATGCTGGCTATACAGGGTTTGGCTACCCTAAAGAGTACGGCGGCATCGAGCGCCCGCGAGAGGAGATAGCGGTTATTCAGGAAGAGATGGCCCGCACCGGGACACCTGGTGGCCCGCTATCGCTGGGTCTGCTGGTTGGAGCGCCGACCATCCTCTCCCACGGTGAGGAGTGGATGAAAAAGCGTTTCATCCCCAAGGTACTCAGTGGAGAGGAAAGCTGGCTTGAGGGATTCTCTGAGCCCGATGCCGGCTCGGACTTAGCCAACGTCCAGACCACTGGTGTAAGGGATGGAGACGAGTGGGTGGTCAACGGACAGAAGACCTGGACAAGCATGTGGGAATTCGCTGACTGGGGTCTGCTGGTAGTCAAAACGGAGCCTGATGCACCCAGACACCGCAACCTGAGCTACTTCATCTTTGACACTACCACGCCGGGCTTCAGTCGAAGACCACTGCGCCAGATGTCCGGCGAAGCCGAATTTGGTGAGATGTTTTTCGATGACATGCGCATTCCCCACAAGAACATGATGGGAGAGCAGGGAAGGGGCTGGTATGTGGCGATGACCGCTCTTCAGCACGAGAGAAGCGGTGGTGGGGCCTTCTACGGTGGTGCCGGAGGCGTCGGCCTTGCCGGCCTCGCCGACAGGCGTGCTGTAGCTAGCGATGGTATCGTTGACGTGGCCAAGAATACCAGACGCTACGGCAAAGTGGTCTGGGAGAACGAAATTTTCCGCCAGCGGATAGCCCAGTTCGCTATTGAGGCTGCGGCGATGAGGTGGAGTGGCGCTCGTATGGTGGCTAAGATGCGCAAAGGAATACCGCTCGGAAATGAACCCTCGGTGGTGAAGAACTTCCAGGCGGAGATGAGGCAGCGGCGCGGCGACATGGTCATGGAGATTCTGGGAGCCTACTCTCAACTTGTCCGGGGGTCAGAATTTGCCGTGGACGAAGGCGATTGGGTGTACGATATGCTCAGATCGCGCGGCGCCACCATAGAAATGGGCACCTCGGAAATCAACCGCAACATTATTGCCGAGAGGATACTGGGGCTGCCCAGATAGGGGCGACAGCGTAGGATTCCGCCCGGATTTTATTCTCATCCGAATCAAGAAGAGGGAGCAGAAAACATGGAATTTAGCCTTAATGAAGAGCAAGAAATGCTCAAAGCAATGGCTCGAGACTTTCTGGCAAATGAATGCCCCAAGACGCTTGTGAGAGAGATGATGGAAGACGAGGTCGGCCATTCCCCGGAACTGTGGAAGAAGATGGCGGACGTTGGATGGCTGGGCCTGATACTTCCGGATGAATACGGGGGCACCGGGATGAACTTCCGGGATCTGGCCATTCTGTGCGAGGAGATGGGGCGAGCCATGATGCCCGGCCCGTTTCTTTCCACTTTGGTTCTCGTGGGGGTGCCGATCCTCACTGCTGGCACCGAGGAGCAGAAGAAAGAATTCCTGCCCAAGATAGCCAGTGGAGAGCTAGTTCTCACGCTTGCCGCGCTGGAGAAAGATGGAGACCTGTGGCCTGAAGGTGTTCAGCTCAAGGCCACTCAACGAGGTGATGACTACATCATTGACGGCACCAAGCTATTTGTCCCTGATGCTAAGGCAGCGGACTACATACTGGTTGCTGCCCGTACCAAGCGAAGCGCCGACCCTGAAGAAGGAATCACTCTCTTCCTGGTAGACACCACGGAATGGGGAATATACGCTACTCCGCTGAAGACCATGGACGAAACCAGAAAGCAGTATGAGGTCATCTTCAACAGAGTGGCGGTGCCCGCCAAGAACATGGTCGGTGAGCTGCATCGAGGCTGGCCGGTTATTGAGGATGCGGTGCTCAAGGCCACAGCGGCGCTCTGCGCTGAGATGGTGGGAGGAGGCGAGTGGGTGCTTGAGACCACCGTCAGCTACGCCAAAGAGAGGATAGCATTCGGTGTGCCGATCGGTAACTTCCAAGCCATCAAACACAAGTGCGCTGACATGTATAGCGGACTTGAGTACGCCAGGTCTCTAATGGAATGGGCAGCCGAGGCAATAAGAGAGGATTCCCCCGATGCCCCTATGGCGGTCTCCATGGCCAAGAGCTACTGTGGTGATACATATAAGATGGTTACCAACCATGGGGTTCAGATTCACGGTGGCATAGGCTTCACCTGGGACCACGATATGCACCTCTACTTCAAGCGAGCCAGGTCATCCGACACCGCTTTCGGTGATAGCAACTACCACCGAGAGTTGATAGCAGCGTACTACGACTAACGGAGAAGAGCGGCAACGAAAGCACAAACTGCAGACGAATGACACAACCTGTTTCGTTATCGGGATGTCTGACGAACCCCGACTTTCACATCACGGTTCTTGTCGTACAGCGGCCTGAAACGCCACCGGGGAAGCCCAGAAGGTGTCATTCTAGGATTCCTTTTGGCACTTAGTCGGCGTCGAAAGCGCATTTTGGTCACAAATTCGTCACTTTTGACAGCAAATATATGATACTCCGCAAGGCGGCCACGGTCAGCCGCCAGGCGCGGCTGGGGCGGAGTCTCAAAGCCGCGGCACCGGGTCTGAAAGGCCGCTGGGGCCCTACTGCAGGTCATCTCTCGCAGATGGGGCCACTGCCTTGTAGGTGGAAGTCGTGGAGGGAGAGGTCGGTGACGCCGCATCAGAAAGAGCAGACAGCAGAGTTACATGAACAGACTGACTGAGCTGTTCCGAAGAGCAACATCAATCTATCAAAGTGAAGGTCTCCTGCCACTGGCCAAAAAGGCAACTGCATATGCAGCAGGGCGGCTTTTCAAGTACGAGACCTACTATCTATATGAGAATGACGGCAGCACCTACAGAAGGCGCAGCGATACCGATTTCGTGCCCAAGGTGGACGGCTTGTCCTTCAGGGTGATCTACACGAACGAAGAGGCTGATGAACTGTAGGCTCAGAGATTTCAGTTCAGGAAATACGTTTTTGACACGAGGAATAAACTAAACAAAGGGGCGATAGCATTTTGCGTCTTTGTAGGGCATGATCTTGGCAACATAGGGTGGCTCTGCACCACGCAGCAGGCCAAGGGCAGCCTGAATGAGCCTCCCGCCAGGGTAGACTTCTCCAATAGCGAGGCATGGGCTGGAGGCTCTTGGACCAATCCAAAATACAGGAGAATGGGGCTTCACACATACTGCGGTCTCAAAAGGGATGAGTGCTGGCTCCACAAGGGGATCGTGAAGAGCAAATGGGCAGTTGCCAAGAGAAACGCCGCCTCATTGACTGCGGAATCCAGAACAGGCAACGTTAGATACGCCGAAGGACGCTTAATCAAGGTGCTCTGGTGGAAGTCGTGGAAGGAGAAACCGCTGAAGCACACAAATAGCATTTCCCCAGGCTGACAGCCTCCTGGAATATGCGTTGGACGACAACTGACCTTCCCACATAATTGGTGGCACCGCTCATTAGAGTCCAGCCGCTGTTTCAGCATACTCCCATATCGCTTGATCATCGCAGAGAACTCTGAGTCAGGGTGTTACTCTTTTCGGGGTAGTCTCACACACTCTTGTTTACTTCACTACACAACAAATTAGAATGTGACCACTTGTACCTTGTATCAGATTGTTATAGTGTTAATTCCAGCTGTTATCTTACGACAGCAAGACTATAATAGCCATATTCTTATTCATTACTGCGAGTTCATATAATGAGCGGCAAGAGCACCGGCCGAATTGAGACGAAGTCGTCAAGGACAGCTGATTTCGCGTGCTTGTTAAGGGCGGCTTCATATGTAGACAAAAGAGAATATTATGCAGGACCGGACGATATTGCCCATATGCTGGTTCCGACCTTTTTGAAACCTCTCTTAAGATCCAGATGGCTATTCAAACTCTTCAGCCGACCTTTCTTTCCCAGCGGTATGTACGAATACGTAATCGCAAGAACAAGGTACTTCGATGCGGTATTCATAGAAGCCCTGGAGCACGGTTTTAGCCAAATCGTAATCTTCGGTGCCGGATTTGACAGCCGGGCA
>CAZYLE010000156.1:0-4515 GCA_964648675.1 uncultured Dehalococcoidales bacterium | reverse complement strand
GCCGAAGATCAATGTCACTGCCCTCATTCCAGCAACGGAAAACCTCCCTGATGGCGCGGCGGTGAAGCCGGGAGATATCCTCAAGGCGTTAAATGGTAAGACCATCGAGATCGTGAACACCGATGCTGAGGGACGCCTTATCTTGGCCGATGCCCTCAGTTATGCCGGCAAACTAAAACTCTCTCCTCTAGTAGATGTCGCTACCCTGACCGGCGCCTGTCACGTGGCCTTGGGCGATGTCTGCTCCGGCGCGTTTGGCAATGACGAAGAGTTGATACAGAGGGTGATTAGGGCAGGCGAAGAGTCGGGTGAACGCTTCTGGCAGATGCCTATGGATGAAGAGTATAAAGAGCAGAACAAGAGCGACGTCGCCGACATCAAGAATACCGGTGGCAGATGGGGAGGCGCGATAACTGCTGCACAGTTCCTTGCCGAGTTTGTCGGGGAAACGCCATGGGTTCATCTGGATATTGCTGGCACCGCCCGCACCGATAAGGAGCGAAAAGTTCTGGTAAAGGGGTCAACAGGGATCGCCGTGAGAACTCTGGTCAATCTCACCCTTTCCCTGGCCCAGAAATAACACAAAATATTTTATACCAAAGGAGAAGGAGAAAGAGAAGAATGAAAGTGAAGTGGTTAGGTCACGCATCTTTTCTCATCACATCCGAAGACGGAATAAGAATTATCACCGACCCCTACGCCACAGGAATGGGGATCAGTTACGGTGACATAAAAGAGGCTGCTGACATTGTAACGGTGAGCCATGAACACGGTGACCACAACAACGTCGATGCAGTTTCCGGAAATCCCCTGGTGGTAAAAGATGCCGGTATTCAGGATGTCAAGGGAATACCATTTAAGGGAATCGCCTCCTATCACGACGACGCCGGAGGCAGCCAGAGGGGGCCCAATACCATCCTCTGCTTCACGGTGGATGATGTAAAGCTATGCCACCTGGGTGACTTGGGACATCAGCTCAGTGAACAGCAGGTAGCCGATATCGGTGAGGTTGATGTTCTCCTCATCCCCGTTGGTGGCTTCTTCACCATCGACGCCACAGTGGCCAGCGAGATCACAGAAAAACTGAACCCCCAGGTAGTCATACCTATGCACTATAGCACCGACAAGTGTGCCTACCCCATATCGGGAGTGGACGACTTCCTAAAGGGGAAAGCCAATGTAAAAAAGATGGATGCCTCAGAGGCGGAGTTCAGTAAGGACAAACTCCCATCAACCACAGAGATTGTAGTGCTAAGGCATGCGTTGTAATTAATTTGAAGAGTCCATGCCCCCAAACGGCCTACCCACTTTCGAGGGTAGCGGGGAATTATAGCAGGCTGACGCTCAGAGCAAACCCGATACTGTCAACGGTAGGCAGTCTGCCTGCTAAAGTCAGAAATTGGAGGTGCTTTCAACTACCCTTTTTCATATAAAAATAGTACGGCTCGATAAAGCATGAAGGAATGAATCAGGAGGTACTTTTAAGTGAGGGTTGACTTCGCCAAGGTATTTGAAGAGAAAACGAAAGAGATATTCAGTTTAGAGGCTAATCGAGAGAGAGTAGGGGAGCTAACATATAACAACTTTATGAAGTCCTTTGGCTGCTCTCAGTCTATATTAAACGCCTTTCAACAGGTTTTGGAATTCGAGGATGACTTCTGGTTCAAGGCGCTAGGTGCTCTGCAAGGGGGAGGTTTTTCTGGATTGACCTGCGGTGCACTGGCCACAGGCCTAATACTCATCGGCGGTCGAGTTGGGCGCAACAGCCTTGATGAAGGGATGCAAGGTATGTTGCCAGCATTCCCCCCGTGTCAAGAGCTGGCCCAGTGGTTCAAACCTATGTATAAAAGCACAGTCTGCTCCGAGATTACCGGGGTCAACTGGTTCGATATGAACGAGGTAGCAACACACTTCCTCGGCCCTAAGGCAATGGAAGCGCACGAGAAATGCGCCCGCATAGCGGGGGGGACAGCATACAAGGTAGCGGAGATACTGGGCCAGCTTTAGTTATCTATGAAACACCCTTGAAGGAAATAACCCCACGAATAGCGTGGCGCTAGTACCTTTTTCACCACTTTATTAACCACATGCCAAGACCTCTTGGATCAGCAAACGCTTTAACTCTCGTCACCACTTTCCGATATCTTCTTCAGGTTTTCGTATGCCCTTTTGACCTCATCTACCGATGCTTCGTTTTCCAGGGTGCTGAGGTCACCCACACTTTGCCCTGAGGCCACCGCTTTGAGAACCCGGCGCATAATCTTCCCACTCCTCGTCTTGGGCAGCGATTCCGCAAAATAAACGGCCTCTGGCACAGCGACAGGGCCGATAACATTGCGAAGATGCTGAGCAATCTCCTTTCTCAAACTAGCGGTAGGTGAAATCCCTTCCTTGAGAGTGACGAAAAGTACGATAACCTCACCTTTCACCGGGTCTGGTTTGCCCGCCACCGCTGCTTCAACCACAGCCGGATGGGATATGGCAGCATCCTCAAGCTCCGCTGTTCCAATGCGATGCCCCGCCACTTTGAGCACTTCGTCAGCCCTTCCCAGAAGCCACAGGTATCCGTCTTCATCACGCATGGCAAAATCGCCAGTATAGTATGAGCCAGGAAAGCGTGACCAGTAGGAATCTCGATAGCGCTGCGGGTCGCCATAGATATCTAAAAGCATCCCGGGCCAAGGCTTTCTTATTATGAGCAATCCCGTCTGCCCCGCAGGAAGCTCATTCCCCTCAGCATCAACCACCACAGCATCAACCCCCGGCAGGGGAAAGGTTGCCGAGCCTGGCTTCAATGGTATGGACTCAATCCCTGGGGTAGGAGAAATCATAATGCCCCCTGTCTCCGTCTGCCACCACGTGTCGACGATAGGACACCTTTCCCCGCCGACATACTTGTAATACCAGAACCACGCCTCGGGGTTTATCACCTCACCAACGCTGCCTAATAGCTCAAGGCTGGAGAGGTCATGCTTCTGCGGCCATTCTTCGCCAGAACGCATGAACATCCGCACTGCTGTCGGCGATGT
Organism: uncultured Dehalococcoidales bacterium; assembly: GCA_964648675.1. GTDB lineage: Bacteria > Chloroflexota > Dehalococcoidia > E44-bin15 > E44-bin15 > DAOUVR01. Next base: position 1,486 of record CAZYLE010000156.1, on the reverse strand, counting down.
ATAGAAGATACTAACCCCGTACTTTTCCACAATGTCCCACCAGCGGTCCACCGTGGGGTAGTCAGGAGCCCCTTCGTAGATGACTATTGCTGCGCCGTGGGATAGGGGAGCATAGACTATAGAGCTGTGACCGGTCACCCACCCCACATCGGCGGTACACCAGTAGACCGACCGCTCATTTATGTCGAACACCCACTCATATGCTGAGTGGTTGAAAACCAGATAGCCACCTGTGCCATGAACTACCCCCTTTGGCTTACCCGTGGTACCTGAGGTGTAGAGGATATATAGCGGGTGCGTAGATTCCACCGGCTCAGGCCTAACCCTCATCTCCGCATCTTCGAGCATGGAAGAAAGCCACAAGTCCTTCCCTTCGACCATCGACACCGGCTCACCAGTCCTCTTAACCACTATTATCTTTTCCACCGACGGACAAAGCTTTGCCGCCTCATCAGTTATCTCCTTTAGCGGTACAATCTTGCCGCGGCGGTACCCGCCATCAGCAGTGATGATCAGCTTTGCCTGAGTATCATTGACCCTGTCGGCTATCGCCTGGGCGCTGAATCCAGAGAAGATGACAGTGTGCACGGCTCCGATCCGGGCACAAGCCAGCATGAAAATGGGAAGCTCGGGTATCATGGGAAGATAGAGAGCGATTCGGTCTCCCTTTTTAACCCCGAGCTTCTGCAATACCCAGGCGAACCGGTTGACCTCCCGGAAAAGCGTAGAATAGCTCAGTACCCTTGTCTCCCCTGTCTCTGCTTCCCAGTAGATTGCCACTTTGCTCTTCCGCCACGTCGCAATATGGCGGTCAACGCATTGATAGCAAGCATTGAGCAAGCCACCGACAAACCACCGCGCATAAGGAGGATCCCAGTCCAGAACGCGATCCCAGGTCTTGTACCAGTCAAGTTTCCGCGCCTGCTCCGCCCAGAACCTCACGGGGTCTTTCATCGAGCGCTGATGCATCTCGGTATACCGCTTTAATGGAGAAATATGTAAACCTGTGGGCAGAGAACTGGCCATATCCGCTTTTTGACTGGAACTCATATCCCTGACCTCCTTTATTTATTTCCTCTTTACATTCTATACAAAGTATTGTTGGAATGCTATATTATTATCACGCTTGAGATATAACACGGGAACGGTCATTACTTGCCCTGGAACTGAGGCTCCCTCTTTTCGAGAGCGGCTCTAAACATCTCCTTTATGTCCTCGCTGTCCATGATCACACGCCATCCTTCCTCCAGAGCACTCTTATGCGCATTATTAGCCAACGCAGTTCTCAGCGCACGCTTGGTATACTTTATCGATAGTGGTGGCGACTCCATGATTTTCTTGGCCATCTCCAAAGCCGTCGCCATGAGTTGCTCCTGGGGAACTACCTTATTCACCAGACCAATTCTATAAGCCTCCTCAGCGCTTATTCGGTCACAGGTAAAAAGCAACTCGTTGGCTTTATTCCTGCCCACTACCGCCGGAAGAA
>CAZYLE010000155.1:0-4555 GCA_964648675.1 uncultured Dehalococcoidales bacterium | reverse complement strand
CCACCAGGTCGCCTTCCTCGATCCCAAGTTGCCTGCGCGTCGATGCCGGAAGTGTGATCTGACCGTGCCTGGTTACTTTGCTGTATGCTACCATCCTCGATACCTCCTAAGGCCGCTCCAGCGTCTCGTCATGCCGCCCAATATTTCGAAGCACGATTGTATGGTCCTCAACATGGAATGTCAGTCTCAGGGATCGGCTGACCCTAGCTTCCCAAATGTGTGTCGTCCCCTTGACTTTCTTAACTTTGAGCGCGGAGTATCGGATATCATTCGACAGATTCCTGATCGCCTTTCGGCCTTGTGCTTTCTCATTCTCACTAAGTTCTTGCCACGCTTTCTTGAACCTGTCAGTTCGGGCGATCCTCATTGCTGCGTTCTTTCCATATATTCCGAAATTAGTATATTACTACTATCTCTAGATGTCAACCATGCGGATTTGATTCTTGCCCACCCGCCCGCCGTGAAACGAATTTCTGGGGGGGCACCCCCAGGCCCTCGCTAGAGGGGAAGACCCCTCTAGACTCCACTGTTACGCTGTTTCGCCGTGAGCTTGTCGAATGGCGATGGTGAGGACACTTCCCCCTCCCTCTAGCTCCCTCCCTCCAGGGGAGGGAGGATTGGGTGGTGAACCTGTCTCCGGGTCTAAGACTCTTCGGAGGCACCATCCCCTCTCCCTTGAAGGGAGAGGGATAGGGTGAGGGTCGATGGAGTCGGGGGCCGTTCATGGTTCGACAAGCTCACCACGAATGGTTCAGGACTTGTTGCTCTGCATTGGTTGTTCCGCTTACGCTGAGATTCAGAGGCAATACGAGGCGAAGGCAGTTCTCGTTCGGATGAAACGAACGTCAAACAATAATGGGTGGGCCAAAGGGAGTTACAGGCCGGCGGCGGCGAGGATGTCGGGGACGGTCTCCTCGCGGTTAATGGCCATGATGTGGACGCCGTCGCAGAGGTTGTTCTTCTTGATGGCGGCGATCATGCGGCCGGCGATCTCGATGCCCTTGTTCAGTGCTTCGCCCTTGGGTGCGCTTGCCAGCTCATCGATCAGCTCCTGGGGCACGAAGATGCCGGGCACATTATCGGTCATGTACTTTGCCATCCGCGCCGATGAAAGGAGTACGATTCCCGCCAGTATCTTGACGCGGAACTGGCGGGCGTAGTCCATGAACTTGGCGAAGTTGTCCAGGTCGTACACCGCCTGAGTCTGGATGAACTCAGCGCCAGCCTCGATCTTCTTCTCGAACTTTATCAACTGAGGCTCAATGGGATTGGCCTCAGGGGTGACTATGGCACCGGCGCAGAAGCTTATGGCACCATCGAGCTCATTTCCTCCCAGGTCGGTGCCCGCCTCCATCTGCCGAATAGCCTTGAGCAATTGCACCGAATCAAGGTCGAAGACGCCCTTGGCTCCTTTGTGGTCGCCAACGGGGACGGCATCCCCGGTCAGACAAAGGACATTTCCTATATCCCTGGTATAGGCAAAGAGAAGCTCGGCTTCAAGGGCAAGCCGGTTGCGGTCGCGGCAGGTCATCTGCAGTATGGGCTCGCCGCCCTGCTCTTTGATCGCCAGGCAGCCGCCAATGGAGGGAAAGCGCATAACCGAGCTCTGGTGGTCGGTTATGTTAATTGCATCTACCTTGTCCTTGAGAAGGTCGATATGATGGTGCATCTTCTCGATGTTTGTTCCTTTTGGCGGAGCGACCTCGCTGGTTACCACAAACTTGCCGGAGTTCAGCACCTGCTTGAACTTTGACACCATGATACTCTCCTTCCCTACACTATCCTGGCGACCCTTGGTCTAAGCGATGCGTTAAAGTCTTTTGGCGGCTCGTACTGCCTCATCAGGTCGAGCCGGCCCTGCTCTTTTAAACGGTTGTATATAAGAGTCCAAGCGCAATCCCTGTTTTTATCCACCTCGCACTTGCCGTTGTCAGTGCCACCACAGGGACCGTTTAGCAGGCCCTTGTGGCAGGCGGTTAGGGGACATATGCCAGCAGTTCTGCCGAGGACGCACTGGCCGCACTGGGCACAAACCTCATGAAAGTCACCGGGGCTGTCCTCCATGCCGATGAACAAGGTGTCCAGAGCGGGCAGAACCGGCTTGCCGATATACAGGCTCACCCGGTGGACTCCCAGAGCGCATGCCATGACCAGGATGCAGTTGGCATTCTGAATATGCCCGTTGTTTTCTATGATGGCTGTCTCGGTCATCTCGTCGCAGGCGGTGGGCAGTACTATCGAGCCGGTTACCAGCTTGCCCAGCTCCTGTAAACGTTCCTTCATCTCCTGGACCTGTTCCACTCCGCCGGTCTTGGTCATGGTGGCACAGGTGCCACAGCCGATTACGTACACCCGGTCGAAACCGTCCACCATCTGCTGTATTTCTTCGAAAGGCTTCTGTTTAGTAATGGATTTCATGGCCAACCTTCCTTACTTTTCTAGGTCACATCTCAGGCATCGCTTGGCTTCACGCCTGGCGTCCTCCTCGGAAAACGCCAGTTCAGTCTCCTTAAAGCTGCCTCTCCGCTCCTCAGCGGGTAGAAGCGTTATCGCCGGCCTGAATTTAGGCTCCCAGGACTCCTCTTCGATTTCGACCACTTCCTCAATGATGCTGGGCTTCAGGTCATACATATCGACTCTTGAGGTATCACCTCTGAGATACTTATCTACGGCGATGGCTCCTCTCCTGCCAGCGGCGATAGCGTCTATGACCATGCCCGGACCGAAGACAAAGTCCCCTCCGGCGAAGATGCCAGGGACATTAGTGGCTAACTTATTGCCATCGATAACCAGCCTCTCCCACCTGGTGCGCTCCAGTGCGCTGTCAGGTGGCAGGAACGATAGGTCCGGGGCCTGACCTACAGCGGCGATGACGGTATCCGCCTCGGCAAAGAACTCAGAGCCGGAGATAGGCACCGGGCGGCGGCGTCCGCTGGCGTCAGGCTCACCGAGCCGCATATTGATACAATTCAGCCCCGCTACCTTCCAGTGGTCGTTTACTATGCGGGTGGGGCTGACCAGGAAATTGGTCTTGATGCCTTCAGCCACAGCCTCGTCATATTCCACCTCGGTGACCGGCATCTCCTCCCGCGACCGCCGGTAGTAGATGCTGACTTCGTCGGCGCCAAGACGGATGGCGGTGCGAGAGGCGTCCAGGGCCACATTGCCGCCACCGATAACAGCCACGCGACCGCCAATTCTGAGCGGCCTGCCGATTTTTACATCCCGGAGAAATCTCAAGCCGTAGTAGAAACCTTCGACGTCTTCAAGCTCCCCGGGTATGCCTATTTGCTGGCTTCTTTGAGCCCCGGCAGCGATGAACACCGATTCATAGCCCTCTTTCTTGAGGTTCTCGATGGTGAAATTTACGTTGATTGGCGTATCGTATCTTATCTCTACCCCGCGCTTGGCGATGTAGTCTATCTCCTTCTGGATGACCTCTAGCGGCAGGCGGAAGTCGGGTATGGCTACCGAAAGCATACCCCCACCTACCGGGAGAGCCTCAAATACAGTGACGGGATAACCCATTTGGGCCAGGAAGTAAGCACAGGAAAGCCCGCAGGGCCCAGCTCCTATCACCGCTACCTTCTGGCTCTTGGTCTGAGAGAAAGGCTCTGGCTCGGGTAATTCGCCAACGTGGTCGAAATACCAGTCGGCGGCGAAGCGCTTCAGCGCCCTGATGGCTACGGACTCGTCAAGCTCACCGCGACGGCAGCGTCCCTCGCAGGGGTGATGACAGATACGGCCGCATATGGCGGGGAAGGGGTTGCGCTCCCTGATCGTTTCAACGGACTCCAGGTACTCGCCGGCGGCAATGTGAGCCACATACTTGGGGATATTGATACCTACCGGGCAGGTGTGCTGACAGGGCGATATCATCAGCGAGTCGCATACGGCAGCGGGACACTTCTTCTCCTGTATGTGGGCTTCGTATTCATCTCTAAAATATTTGATGGTGGTGAGCACGGGGTTAGGGCAGGTCTGCCCCAGGCCACAGAGCGAGCATTCCTTTACTGTCTGAGCGATAGAGAGCAGGATGTCGATGTCCGCCTCGGTTCCCAGGCCTTGGGTGATTCTGGTGAGTAGCTCCAGCATCTGCTTTGTGCCGAGGCGGCACGGGGTGCATTTGCCACATGACTCGGTCTGAGTGAAGCTCAGGAAATACCGGGCTATCTCTACCATGCATGTAGCATCATCCAATACTACCATGCCGCCAGAGCCCATGATCGAGCCCAGTTGAGCAAGGGTCTCGTAGTCCACCGGTATATCAAGGTAGCGGGCGGGGATGCATCCTCCCGAAGGGCCACCTGTCTGCACCGCCTTAAAGTGCTTGCCACGGGGAATGCCGCCCCCGATATCAAAGATAATGGTGGACAGCGGGGTGCCCATGGGTACCTCGACCAGTCCGCTATTGGCAATTTTACCTGACAGGGCGAAAACGGCTGTTCCCTTGCTCTTTTCAGTGCCGATGGCGGCATACCAATCAGCTCCGCGGTCGATGATGACGGGAACGGAAGCCAGGCTCTTTACATTATTGATATTGGAGGGTTTACCA
>CAZYLE010000154.1:0-4581 GCA_964648675.1 uncultured Dehalococcoidales bacterium | reverse complement strand
TAGTATCCCCTCATTTGACTGGATAGCGCCAAATCATATACTCTAGCTGAGTCGAAACGGGAAGGAGGAATTCGATGGCTATGATCAATACAGTGATGGGCCCCATCTCCGCGGATGAGCTGGGGGTAACCTTGATTCATGAGCACCTTACTTTGTCCTACCCAGGGTGGGAGTGCGATGCGCTGGCTACACCCTATGACCGTGAAGCGATAGCTGCGACTTGCGCGGAAGCCTTGGAGGAGGCCAAGGCTTATGGGTTGAAGACAATGGTTGAAGCCAGCCCCAACGACCTGAACCGGGACGTAGAGCTAGATAGGATGATTTCAGAAAGAACAGGCATAAATGTTATTTGTGCCACGGGGATGTACATGGAGGCCATGGGGAAACCGGCCTACCTCAAGTTTCGCAGCCGGTTGTTCGACATCACCACCGAGATGTATGAGACGTTTGTGAAGGAGATAACTCAGGGCATTGGAGATACCGGGGTCAAGGCAGGCGTCATCAAGGTGGCCACGGGACATGGGCAGATAACTGCCTATGAGGAGGCAGTTATCAAGGCGGCGGCAAGAGCACAGAAAGAGACCGGGGTGCCCATTATCACTCACACTGAGGGGGGAACCATGGGGCCAGAACAGGCAGACCTGCTTATCTCTGAGGGGGCTGACCCCAAGCGCATAATGATTGGCCACATCGGTGGCAATGCCAATCTACAATACCATACATCCATTCTGGATAAGGGGGCCTACATCGCCTTCGACCGACTGGGAATCGAGTTTATGTTCCCCGATGCGCTGAGGAAGGCGTGTATCATTGGCCTCATTGGCATTGGCTACGCCAACCGCATCATGCTTTCCCATGATTATTCTCCATACTGGTTAGGCCGTCCGTTTGAATTGCCCGGTTTAGTAAATACGCTGCTGTCAAACTGGTCGTACAGCCATGTGTTCAAGAACATCATTCCCGCACTGAGAGAGGCGGGGGTGAGCGATGAAAATATTGATACGATGATGGTGGAGAACCCGCGGAGGCTGTTTGCTGGAGAATAGTGGAGATGTGGCAGCAAGCCTGAGCGCAGCCGGACTAAGTTAGCGGTGCAATCTAATAGTTAATAAGCAATGGAAGGTCATGAAGGAAATATTCGGGCCTCACCGTAGACGGGGTCTTCCTTCTGGAGCCTTCCATCTCTCATAAAGAGCTTTCTGCTGGCAAATGCAGCCATCTGAGGGTCATGGGTCACTATGACGATGGTGCGCTTCTGCTCCGCAGCTAGCTTCTGCAGAGTTTTCATGATGCTCAGGCTTGTCTCCCAGTCCAGGTTGCCGGTGGGCTCATCTGCCAGGATCAGGGTCGGACCATTGGCCAGGGCGCGGGCGATGGCCACCCGCTGCTGCTCCCCGGCGCTCAACTGAGACGGTTTGTGCTGTTCGCGATCGGACATATCGACCATGCGCAGGAGAACGCGGGCCCTCTTCCTCCGCCGTTTTGCTGACCTTATTAGTCCCTCCATCGGTAGTTCGACATTCTCGATGGCGGTAAGGTTGGGTATCAGGTTGAAGTTCTGAAACACAAAACCCAGTTGCTTTCTCCTGATCACGTACAGGGACGTTTCAGGCAGTGCGGTAACGTTCAGGTTGTTAGCCCCCAGCAGTACCCTCCCTTGTGTTGGCTTGTCCAGGCATCCGAGAAGGGTGAGCAGCGTGGTCTTGCCTGAGCCTGAGGGCCCCATTACCGCTACGAACTCGCCTTTCATGATTTCGAGGTTCACGTTTGATAAAGCCCGAACAGCTCTCCCATTGCCTTCGTATGTCTTGCTCAGCCCTATTGTCTTTACGATGGGTATTGCCATAGTTAAAAACCTCCTATTATCTGTGAAACGACATCATTCCTGCTTCAGTGCCGCCATGGGGCTAACGCGAGATGCCCTCCAGGCCGGGTAGAGGCTGCCCACAGAGCCAGCAAAGACGGCAATACCGAGGCCGAGGAGCACACCTCCCAGCGTCAAGGTTACCGAGACGTCGAGGCTGGCGGATGGGCTGAGGAGCCATGAACCGAGCGCAGATGCAGCAAGGGCGGCGATGCCCAGACCGATCGCGCCGCCGATGAGACCGATATACAGGCCTTCGAACATAAACTGCTTCATTACATCTGAGTTGCTGAATCCCAATGCCTTCAACGTGCCTATCTCCTTCGTTCTCTCGCGCACTGTGTAGAACATCAGTCCGAATATGAGCAGGAAGGCGCTGATGGCGGAGACGAGGGTTATACTCAAGCCCAGAGACTGGATGTGGGCGAGGTCGCTGTCCAGCCTGTCAATGATGCCTTCTTGCTGACGTTGTATGACATCGCCGAACTGACCCTGCATGTCGCTCATAGCCATGACCATCAGGTCAGGGTATGCTGATTCGATCTCTTCAACTACATCGTCGACAACGGAAGTGCTGTCAGCATAGACCGTCAGGCTGGACAGCTCCCCTTCCATACCCAGCAGCTCCTGGGTGGTGGAGAGGTCCATGTAGACTTGATTCGGCGTCATCATGGTGCTTGAATAGACCCCGACCACTTCAAAGCTGGTTCCATCGATATCTATAGGCTCACCGACACCCGCGTCAAAGTAGTCGGTAAGCTGCTCGCCGATGAGGACGGCATAGTCGTCTCCCTCCTCCAGGCTTCGACCTTCGACAATATTCACCGGCAATACGTTGTATTGCTCGACCAGCTCAGGGTCGAGGGGCACACCGTACACGATATACGCAGCACGTCGCACAACAAACGAACCACCCATGCCAGAGCCATCCATGTCCGGGACACCCATGCCCGGGCCTCCTTCCATCTCCGCCTCGCCGAAGTTCTGCGTGACGCTAGGCACCACTGCTGCGACATTGTTCATGGATGAGATCTCATCGACTATGTCCTCATCCAGTGCCTGTACCTCTTCAGAAAAACCACGCATCCCCCCTGGCCTAACCATGATGGCGGTCATGGACTGCTCGGCCTGCTCTATAGTGGCCTCAGCAGCCTCACTGTATTCATCCATGGCGGCTGCGGTGGCCGTCTCGCTGGCGTCCACACCAGCAATGGTGGCGACAGAGACGGCGACGCACAAAGCCAGCACCACGCTGACCAGCAGCGTCCTGTACTTGCTGCGCCATATGTTTCTGAAGGCTCTTCTCAACGTGAGCATATTTGTCTCCTCTCAGTAGGGATTTTCTTTTCTCTAAAACTCGTGTTCAAATAGGACTTTTGAACGCTTGCTCGTTCCATTAGCACATTGCTAACACTAGCATATTGAAGGTAAAGATAGGGTAAAAATGGGAATGGGTCACAAAAATAGGGGCCGAAGCCCCTATTTTTGTTAAGATGTACGACAGACTCATGGAGCTGTATGCGGGGGCAAGCTCATTTGTTCTGCCATGCATTTCTTATTCTATAGTGGTCTGCTTGTCTCAGGCTTTGTAGAGCCTCGGGGCGGTCTTGCCACCACTCTCGGATTTGGGTAGCCTCTTCCTCAGTAATGAGCCCATCATCGATGGCTTTCTGAAGGCGCTGCTCCTGGGCCTCCTGGAACATCTCCTGACGAGCCTGCCTAAAGGCATTAGCCACCTGCTCCTCTTCCAGCCCCAGTATGCTGGCCACCTTGCCGATGAAGACCTGCCTTGGGCCGCCATCGGTGTCAACATCGCCATCCGAAGACCCGGCAAATGCTACGCTGGTGCCAACCACAGCGGCAATGATGGCCACGGCAACGAAGGCAATCGCCCCTAACTTCAGATACCTTCTCATCGGTCTTCCCCCCTTCTTTCTTGGTATATGATGATCATAACACAGTGGAGGTAAAGCCATGGTAAATTTCTTAAGCTGAACAACAAGGACAGGGGCTCAAATCCCTGTTTTTGTGATGAATTAGAACAGACTCAGGCTGGGCCTAACCGGGGCAAAATGATTTGAAAGGTGCTTCCTTTGCCCAGGGTGCTTTCCACCGAGATAATGCCCCCATGATCCTCCACGAGCTTCTTCACTATGGACAGGCCGAGGCCGCTGCCACCATGGGCACGCGACCTGGACTTGTCGACGCGATAGAAACGGTCGAATATGCGCTGCTGGTCCGCCGGTGAGATGCCTACGCCGCTGTCCTCCACATGAATAACAAGCTGAGAATTATCGGTGTGGATTGAAATATTCACCCAGCCAGTGGGCTGGTTGTACTTGATGGCATTGTCGACGAGGTTGATGACCGCCTGCTTAAGATATAGAGCGTCTCCTCTTACCAGCATTTCCTCCGATGTTGGCTCCAGTTCAAGGGTTATACTAGAAGCTTTCGCTTTGGCACTGGCCTCTTCCGCCACCTCTTTGAGAAGGGATGCCATATCTACCACCGACCAGTTCGACTGGTCCTGACTGTCCGCGGACAGTAGCAACAGGTTGTCGCTAAGCCGGTTCATCCGCTCCAGACTCAGCTTTAGTACTTCCATGAGGCGCCTGTACTCTTTAACTGTCACCTTTTCCTCCATTTCGGTGACCTCTATGTTCGTCTGGGCTATGGCGATGGGGGTCCTCAGTTCGTGCGAGGCGTCCTGGATGAAC
>CAZYLE010000153.1:4219-4586 GCA_964648675.1 uncultured Dehalococcoidales bacterium | reverse complement strand
ATCCGGTACTATGCATACATCTGGGATGCCGAATATGCTATGATATTACTTGAGCCCGCACGGGGCAATACTCCGACTATGCTGCAAAATGATGATGACATGAAAGCGAAATGGCAGCACCGTTTTGTCGAGACTAATGGAATCCGTATGCATTACGTTGAGCAGGGAGCGGGGTTCCCTGTGCTCCTCCTCCATGGCTTTCCTGAACTCTGGTACTCATGGAGATACCAGATACCGGCGCTGGCCAGTGCCGGCTTCCATGCCATTGCACCCGACCTGCGTGGCTACGGCGAGACAGACAAGCCTGAAGGGATTGAATGCTATAACATCCATTATCTGGTTGGTGACGCTATCGGTCTCCTTGACG
>CAZYLE010000153.1:0-4209 GCA_964648675.1 uncultured Dehalococcoidales bacterium | reverse complement strand
ATTGGGGTGGCATCATCACCTGGCAGGTGGCTTTGATGCACCCAGAACGGGTTGAGCGAGTAGTCTCGCTAAACACACCTTTTCTCGAGCGCGGCCGAGTGCCGCCGACGGAGGCCTTCAGCCAGGTCCCCAACGGCCGCTTCAACTATATCCTCTACTTTCAGCAACCGGGACGGGCAGAGTCGGACATCGAACCCAACCTCGAGGCCTGGCTGGAAATGACAATGCGCCGTTTAGCCACAAATCAGAGCTTCATTACTGAGGAGACACTTAAGGTCTATTGCGATGCCTTCAGCAAAGGAGGTCTCGCAGGTCCGATAAACTACTATCGCAACTTCGATCGCAACTGGGAGACAACCGCTGATCTCGACGGCCGCAAAGTCACTACGCCAGCCCTCATGATTTGCGCCGAGAATGACCTGATAACCACCCCGCAGATGGCGGCAGGCATGGAAAGACACGTGCCGCACCTTACCACACGCCTGATTAAGGATTGCGGTCACTGGACGCAGCAGGAACGGCCGGAGGAAGTCAACCGCCTGATCATTGAGTTCTTGGGCGACCTAAGGGGTTAGCACCAGGCCGTGGGATCGCTAATCGAGCCTCAGAGCCACCAGCGGGGGCGAGCATAAGATGAAATCGCTAGCTGGCATTATGGTGCCAATCAAAGGAGGAGTCACAATGCAGGTGAAGGATTTTGCCCTGGAGGTCCTAAACCGAACACAGGACGCTCTCGAGAAAGCAGTCGACGGCCTTAGCCTGGATGAGGTGATGTGGCAACCCAAGCCGGGAGCCAACCATATCGCCTTCATTCTGTGGCATATCCTGCGAGTGGAGGACTGGTTCTTCCAGTACATGTTCCAGCGGGCGCCCCAGGTTTGGGAGTCGGAGAAATGGCATGCGAAGTTGAACTTGCCTGATGATCCCCGAATCATAGGCTTCGGCTATACCGCGGAGCAAGTTGATAACTTTCCTCACGTAGAGCTGAGAGACCTGCTTGCCTATGGCGAGGCAGTGCGAGTCCGCACCCTGGAGTTCCTCCGCACCATCGACCCGGCCAGACTGGACAAGATGGTAACATCACGGATATTCGGCGAGGTCAGCATCGGCCAGCTCATAGCTATCCTCATCTGCGATCGACTTCAGCACGTGGGCCAGATAGCTTATTTGCGGGGGCTGATGAGAGGTCCGAACAGGTAGTGAGCCGACCCGCCCCCAAAAGTGTCCATTAGCCTGGTCCCGATACATGTTCTCCTTTCGTCCACTTCGAACCGACAGCCGACTATAGACGTGGGCCATTTGATGCCTGAAGCACTGTAGACCTCCGAAACCAAAGCCCTGACTGTTGACCTGCCTTGTTGATTCCCGCCGCATGTAGAGCTAGCACTCTAAAAGACCATGGATTGGGAGAGCTTGACATGTGCCGACACAATATGGTATAATATAAGACACAATCGGATATTATAGTGTGGTAAAGCTTACATTGCCATAATACAGTATAATCAGTAACCTTAACCACGCCTTTGTGCAAGGGGGAAAGAGAATGACAAAGCCGAAAGCCAAAGTTCAGCCAGCGGTTCGGAACATACTTGCCCAGGCTTTGGTGACTAACGGTTACTTTGTGTATTTGGCTGATGGCACCAATGCAGTTGAGTCCCTTGACGCAAGACAGTACGACCTGATCATCACCGATTTGAGAATGTTGGGCACGGATGGCTTGCGGGTGCTGGCGCTGGCTAAAGAGAAGTCGCCGAAAGCAAGGCTCATTGTGATTACAGGATACCCTTCGCAGGAATCCGCTCAGTTGTGTCGTAAGTTTGGCGTCGCTCGATACCTGGTGAAGCCCTTCGCCGTAGAGGAAATCCGTCAGGTCGCTCGAAATGTCTTAGAGAGCAGGAGTTCGGGTGAGGAGGTTCTAGTCAGTGACCGTAAGCATCAACGGCCGGACCTACTATAGAACGCCAGAGGCGTGTGAGATAGCAGGTGTAAGCAAGTCTACGTTCCTGCGCTGGATCAAGGAAGGCGTTATTGAAGACGTGGGCCACTACGATAGACGCGGGTGGAGGCTATTTACCGAGGAGGATGTGAATAGAATAAGGGCTGAGGTGAATAGGATCGAGGCTAACAAGACAAAGGAGGGGAGGTAAAGCCCATGACGTGGCTCGTAAGACCTTGTCCACGCTGCGGCGGCAGCCTTTACAAAGAGAGGGATAGAGACCGCGACGACATCATATGCTTGCAGTGTTGTGCTATCTTCCCTCTCGAGGCTGGGCTGAAGGGTGTGTCAACAAACAAACCCAACCGAAGAACTTCTTGCACTATGTTGCCGAAGGCGCATCGGCCGAGCTCACGTGGCTGATACAAAGCCGTAGTATACAAAACCCCGCCCCATGGGAATGCACTGCCCGGGATCCCCTGCGCCGTGGTACCCCCGCCTTTGATCTACACAGTCGTTGTTTGTCCTTCCATTGAGTCCGCAGGTGACAGGGACGTCAGTCCGCGCCTTAACTTCGCAAGATGCTGCTGCGTATAGTTACCCCCTGCAACCGAGGAGTAAACAGGCGCTTGACAGTCCCCGCATTAAACACTACACTTAAGCATTCTTCTAGGCGGGGAGCAACGTATACGAGCGTTAAAACACGTTCCTGTTAATGTACAGCTATCAGGCAGGCAAGACATAGAGACGTAAGGAGACCCCAGATGGCACGGTCGATCGGTGACAACGCATTCTCTTCGCCGGCGGAACATGGTTCGCAGCCAACTGACACGGCAGGTCGGCAATGGATCGATATCTCAGTCCCATTACGCAATGCCATGGTGCACTGGCCCGGTGATCCTCCGGTTCGCATCAAGCGTGTAAAGGACATAGCGCGTGGGGATAGCGCCAATCTATCCACGATTTCGATGGGGGCACACTCTGGAACACACATGGATGCGCCTCTCCACTTCATGCGTCAGGCGAAAGGCATTGGCGAGATGCCTCTGGATACAACTATCGGCCGTGCACGAGTGGTTGAAATCGAGGATACTGAGTCGATAAAACCCGGAGAGCTTCTCCGCCATCGCATCCGCCGCGGCGAGCGCGTTCTATTCAAGACAAGAAATTCTTCACGCCTGTGGCAGACCAATGAATTTGTCCCGGATTTTGTCTTTATTTCGGATGAAGCGGCTCTCTTCCTTGCCGAGCGTGGAGTACGCCTTGTAGGCATTGATTACCTTTCAGTTGGCGGTTTCAAGCAGGGAGGGAGTTATGTACACAAGACACTGCTCAGCAATGGTGTATGGATCATCGAGGGGCTTGATTTGTCCTCGGTGAGTCCTGGAAGATATGACCTCATCTGCTTGCCTCTCAAGCTCGACCAGGGAGATGGCGCCCCTGCCCGGGCCATCCTGAGACCGATACCGGCGTCTGGGGTGAGGAGAAGGTCTTAGAGCAGTCGGTGAAGCCGTAAATCTCTACAGATGGCGGAGCGATATACTCGGCTTGGTCAGCTTTCATGACAACCTGAGGAAGTAGTCCAGCAAAGGGGCAGTGTGCATGAGACAAAACTATTCCCCGTGTCTGGTCTTGGACACCAGAAAGATAAAGAGACCCAAGCACACCAGAAAAATGCCAATGCCGATAGGACCTGGCCATCCCAGTATCAAATACAGGGTTTCCATGCTCCCTCCTTTTGCTGTCTGGTCATCTATGTTCGCCTATTATGCGGCTCGACCTCACTAAAGGGGTTTACTGCCGGCAGCACCTGATGGCCGGGTGGCCAGTCAGTGCTCTCTCTCCTTAACGGAGCGAGCCTTGATGGACTGGGCTAGCTCCATGCCTCGCCGTAGCGCCTGCTCGTTGGCCTGGAGACCGGGCTTAGGGGAGCGTTTTTTCATCGCCGCCATCAGTGCCCTGGGCGATACCATCTTGGTCAGCCCGACAATCAGCCCCAGGGCCACCATGTTAGCGCTGAGACTGCTCCCAGTTACCTCGCGGGAGATCTCAGCCAGCGGAATCAGCAGCACCCTTTCCTCCTCAGCCACCCGCTGCTTGAGTTGGGAGCTATCCGCTATCAGCCACCCATCCCCACTGAGACGGTGATGGTGGCGGTCGAATGCCCTCTGACTGAAGGCCACTATGACATTGGCCTGGAGCACCCTGGGATGATCGATCTCAGCGCTGGCTATGATGACGTCGACCTCGCTCAGCCCACCCCGCTGCTGGGA
>CAZYLE010000152.1:0-4586 GCA_964648675.1 uncultured Dehalococcoidales bacterium | reverse complement strand
GCGTCTCGGGCATAGGCTCGTCTCAGCATCTCTTTGTAGTGGAAGAAGATGTGCTCGGTGTAGTCGCCCTCATCAGGGTCTATCTTGGGTGAGCCCTCGGGACCCAGTCCCAAAAGATAGTCCCTGATGAACATTCCGGCGGTGTAGGGCCGTATGTAGCGTTCATATTTTCTTGGCTTTCGGTACTTTCTCTCGCCTCTCTTCTCTCTGAAATAGTCTTCAATGGGTACTCCCCCGATATCAGGAAGGACAAGGCGCTGAGGATGAGACCAGTCCTCGTCCGGTGCCTCCACACCCTCTCTGGTGAGGCAGTAGAGGATCCTTGGGTAAGCATCGGGATGATAGTCGGTTGCCTCCTGCATGGTTGAAGTCTCCTCTTCACCACTTGGCTCAACCCATCCCAGCTGCTTTAGCCAGTGGAAATAGCGGCGGAAGCTGTGGTAGCGGGAGCGGGTGAGCTTATAGGCTATGCGCTCGAAGTGCCTGCGCTCAATCTCCTCGGCCAACTCAGACTCCGCGTCGCCTTCGGTTATGCCCTTCTCTTCTGCCCTGCGCCTGACCATCGCTTGCCACAATCCCCTCTTCGTCAGCCTATCAATTTCCCTCTCTGCCTTGTCCCTGGCATAGGCACGGTGAAGTGCCAGCTTATAGTGGTAGAAGATGTCCTCCTGGCAGGCACCTTTGTCGGGGTCAATTTTCGGGGTATCGTAGGGACCCTTGCCCATCAGAAAGTCTTTTATGAAGATAGCGGTTCCGAAGGGACGAAGGAATCCACCGCGGCCGGGCCTAATTGCTGCTACCATCTATTCCCTCCTCTTTCAGCCAGTCTCCCTATCAGTATTCCCAAAGCTCCGAGAACAAAAGCCCCGATGAATATGGAGGATATCGTCCCCATAATCTCGGAGAACTCAGTTGGAGTTACCACGTAGTCCTCAGTAGCCTCGGCTACCTGCAGGACCAAGTCAGGGGTTATCAAGCCATCAGGCAATTCCTACTCTCTCCTTCTTAGTGCTCGGCTTTTCCTCTCACCATACAAAGCTTGGGTCCCCAAGGAACTCATCAAAGAATCCTTTAGCTGTTGCCTCCACCACCTGGCCTGCTACCTTGGTCATTGCCGCGTTGTGGGCTTCCTCTCCATCCTCAGCTCCTGAAGTATGGTGAGCTATCTCGTGAATCACGGTATCTACCGTGTTCCGCCCGTGTTCCAGCTGATCAGAGCCAATAAACACCTCTTCGGTGTTTCGACTGTACATCCCGGCTGTTCTTACCCGGTCGCTAGCCGGAGGAATAATGGCAGCGTGCACCCCCATTACCGGGCTCCACATCCAGTGAGTCAATCTGTCAGCTATGGCCCTGGCTAACTTCAGGCTGGCAAGTTGCCTTGGGGTAAGCCTCCCGTCAGGAATGGTCTCCACGTCTCTCAGCCGCTCCTGGGATGCCTTAACCAACTCCTCATCAGTGGTTATAGCCTGACACAGGCACCTCTCAACGCCGTAGTGGACACTAGTCGGGACATACCCCAGGTGCTTCACCGTGCCATCCCAGCGGTCAGTAGTCCTAATGACCGCGTTCTCGCCGAAGTTGTTCTCCCACGCCCTCTTCCAAGCAGAGGCATTGTCTTTGACAAATTCCATGTAAGGTTTACCGCTGACTGGCTCTGTCCCCATAGCCCAGCCGCTCATCGTGATTTGGTGGCTCTCCGCAGTCTCTATCACCGGAGGCTCCCGTACCATTTGGAGAAACTTTTCCAGAAGGTTGACATTCTTGACGCAGGTCCATACCCTCCCGATATCAGCCCACATCTCGGCCTCGTTCTTCGGTCCAAATCGGTCTGGTGCCATGTCAAACCCCCATAGATTATACGAGTAAAGGCTGTTTATATCCCTCATATAGATATCACGGGCATAAATCCTCGATCCCGTGGGGAAGGCGTAGTCAATAAGCTGGTTATAGCGTCTTATCGGCTCTGAGAGCCGGCTGGGGGCCTCAACCAGGATTGAGCTTCGGGGCAGGTTAACGGCAAACCTGTCCTCATAGGCAGGACCAGTATAGCCGATGATGTGGAACTCGGTACCCCTTATCCTGCCATTTGACCGCCACAGGGCTGCCAATGTCTCAGCTGTTCCATCCACCGCCTGCTGAAGGAAAACAATCCAGAGCTCACGACCCACTGTCTCAATATGGACATGATAGCCCTTGCGGACCAGAGCCAGGGCAGAAATCTTCATTCCCTCACCAAACTTGCCCCTAGCATAATCAGGCTTCAGCTTTGGAGGGCCGAGTAAAAAGTCGGCAATAGCTACACCTCTGCCTCTGTCGGATATCCACAGACCTTCATCGTCATATCCCCAGCGGTAGGCTTCAGCCTCGTCCAGGGCATTCTGCACAATATCCCTTATCGCTTCCCAGTCCCCCCATTCCTGCCGCCAAGTGGATGTTGGACCAATAATGACCAGCTGCCAGCCCTGTGGCAACCACTTGGAGCGGTATTCTTCCATAGAGAGGACTCGTGGTGGTGCAACGGTTACTGCCATTATCTCAATCCTTTCGCTCTGGCTATTGCTTCTTGGAAGGTGGTATCGAGTTTGGAGCGATAGCCAATATCTGCTATGGTCTGGGCCAGAAACTCTGGGCTGTCGGGCAGAAACTCCAGCTCCTCATCTTTTCTCCGTGGTGGGCGTGGCTCTGTGGGGACTACTGCAGGGGCTTCACTTTCACCTTCCACAATCCTTCCCGCTTTCTCTCCTGTCTCTTCCAGGGCCTCCATGATGGTGGTAGACACCCGGCGGATTGCCTCCAGGTTTTCCTCGAGCACCTTCTTGTCTTCCGCCCACAGCGCCACATAGGGGAATGACCTCACCCCGGTATCGAAACCGTGGTGAGCGCCAACCACGAAGGCGGTGCTCTCTGCAATGGTCTCGGCATCCCTTCTGGGTATGTGAAAAACACCTTCCGAGTAGTAGTGCGCAGATTCATGCAAAAGTGTCTTTAGCTGTTGCGCCCTCGGCTCCTCCGGACGCACCCAGATACGGTTGGGAGCAAGATATTGCCCTTTGATATCCGGGGGTAGCTCCGGTCGAGACTCAAAGCTGACCTCAACCCCTTGCTTCTTCATCAAATCCAGCAGCTTATTGAACAGCTCCTCGTTGGCCTCGCCGGTGATCACCGGCACCTCAAACTCAGGCAGGGGCTTGCCCTCGGTCTGGGATATGTCAAAGACGTAGACTACCTTGAAATGGCGGGCTTCATAGGGCCGGGGTTCCTCAACAACCACTCTTCTGCCACCCCAGTCTCTTACCTGCCTTTCGGCGTCATATTTGGTGTCGAAGGTATCCAAGAGGGTGTTCGGTTCTTGCCCCTCGGCGGTGCGGGTAATGTAGATTCCCCACTCCCGGTTGACACGCCTGACGGTCCATTCCATGCCGTCCCGCCGCTGCCAGGCGGTCTCCCTGGCCGGAAAGATGGGAGCCAAGATGGAGATGCCCTTCTCCCCCTTCCTCACCCAGCGGCCCAGGTCCTTCCAGGTGTTAAAGCCGGCGACTTTGGTGGCGTCCGGCCTCTGCAGGGCGATGAGTATCTGGTTGCCGATGGAGTAGTCGTGGAAGCGGGACATAGCCACCAGGAACTCCCTGAACTTCGTGCTCTCTTGAATGCTCTCGACGCCATTCTTGCGCTGCCTGAGCACGGCGTCAATCTTCTTCTCTCCGACTTCCGGCTCCACCGCCGGTATCAGGTCCAGGGTGGCCAGGCTGTACTCGGGTAGCGGCTCATCAATGAAGCCGACCAGCTCGCGGTATTGCGGTGGCAGTGGCTCACCGCCCTCAATCATGACCTGGGGGAGAGATTGAAGCTGTGGGAGAAACTCCATCAGTTCTCTGGTCAGCATCTTCTCCACATCCCACTTTTTAGCCAACTTCCACGCATTTTCTCTGGAGATGCGGCCTCGGTATTTCTCGGCTACCTCATTCATAAAGCCCATAGCTCGAATTTGCTTGTCTCTGTCACCCGGGTAGTGTTTGGTCACAAGCTGCCAGAGATAGACACCGGCGACATCCCCTCTCTCGGCGTCTTCCTTTGTCACCTCCCACATACCGTCGGCATATTGCCACTCTTCCCGTGTTATCTCCTGTGAAGCCTGAGGTAGGAGTTTCAGCCTCTCAGTCGACTCCCCAAGGATTACCTTAGTAATACTCCTGACTGTGCTTACCATGAATGCTCCTACTGCCATAAGCCCAGCAAAGGAAACCAGAGGCGATATCCAGTTGCTCACGGTGCTGGCTAGCTGGTACATAGTTATGCCCACTATGTCTCCGCTTTCGATATCGTCAGCCTCCCCAGCATTGACCTCAAGAAAATACCTTACAGGGGTGTTCTCGGTCACTATCGTTCCCGGAGCCACATTCCTGGCTACATCCACTACCTCTAAGCCGCCGCTTATGAAGATAATATCAATATTGAACAGTAGGAGCTGTGTGGTGACACTGGCCACCTGGTCAGTAGGTAAGATGAATAACATGCCTGTGCCGGCAGGTATCGATGGCACTCCACTAAGTCCCTGCACCAGCTCGGCATAGGTTGTAGCCACC
>CAZYLE010000151.1:0-4613 GCA_964648675.1 uncultured Dehalococcoidales bacterium | reverse complement strand
CAAGGCAGGAGCCACCTCCTCTGCCCTACTCTCGTCCCGATAGAGCAGTGAGGCTGCCCTCTCTGGAGGCATTATGGAGAAGATAGCATTCTCCAACATCAGGATGCGGTCGGCAACTCCGATGGCCAGGGCACCTTTACTGCCACCCTCGCCGACAATGACGGCGATTGTCGGGGCCATCATGTCGGACATTATGGCCAGACAACGAGCAACAGCGTTTCCTAGCCCCCTTTCCTCAGCGTCAAGGCCAGGGTATGCGCCGGGGGTATCGATAAAGGTGATGAGGGTGAGCTTGAACTTAGCTGCCAGAAACATCGCTCGCTGAGCCTTGCGGAACCCTTCTGGGAGTATTCTACCCTGATTCTTCCTTTGGCTATCATGGCTTCGCTCTTGAGCGATTATCACTACCGCCTCACCTCCGATGTCTGCCAGGCCACATACCATGGCGTCATCGTCACCAAAATAACGGTCGCCATGGAGCTCAATGAAGCTGGAGGTGATCCTGCTTACATAGTCAAGTGAGGTGGGACGCTCTTCATGACGTGCCAATTGAACGCTCTGCCAGGCCGACTCTCGGTGGGGCACTATCGGCGGATAAGGGCCGAATCTCCTCGTTATGGACAGACGGTATCGAGAGGAGAGAAGGTCGAGTAGAGTGGCGAGGAGACCTCGCAGGCTGGCGCGCTCCACCACACAGTCAATCATTCCATGTTTCAGATGAGACTCGGCGGTATGGGCATCGGGGGGAAGCTCCTTGCCCTCTGTCTGCTCAATAACTTTGGTGGGAGCGAAGCCAAGGATAGCATGGGGTTCAGCGATAATGATGTCAGCGAGGTTGGCAAAACTGGCATAGACATCCCCTGTAGTGGGGTTTGTCAGAATGGAGATAAAGGGGAGTCGAGCGGCTTGAAGCCGCCTGGCCGAGGCTGCCGTCTTTGCCATTTGCATCAAAGCAAGCATCCCCTCCTGTACTCTGGCGCCTCCGCTGGAGACCACCGCTACCAGCGGCAGCTTCTTCTTCAGGGCATGCTCAAAGGCAAGGGCTACCTTTTCCCCGACAACGCATCCCATGCTCCCCCCAAGGAAGCTGAAGTCCAATACCACGATGACGGTGAGGGTACCCTCGATCTGGCAAACCCCGGTGACCGCTGCTTCGCGGAGCCCGGTTATTCTTTCAGCATCAAGGATGCGCTTCTTGTAGGAAGCCTCCCCCTTATAGGGCAGGGGGTCAAGTGATACCAGCGAACGGTTGATCTCCTGGAAGCTTCCTTCATCTGCCAGACTGTCGATGCGCTCGTAGGCGGGGAACACGTAATGGAATCCACACTCCGGGCACACACGATGGTGCCGATAGAGCTCGGAGGAGGTAAGGTCTGCATCACAGTTGAGACAACGCTCCAGCAGGCCGATGCTAGGCCTTTTCTCCCTTTTGCGTGGACCAAAAATCCGACCAATAATATCCCTCAGCAATTTACCCCCTCCTTCTATCTCAGCACCTCCCGAGACTTCCCTGGCTCCCCAGCGGCGACCACGCCCTGCTCTTCCAGGAGATCCATGATACGTGCTGCCCTAGGATAACCGATGCCCAATCGCCGCTGCAGAAAAGAGGTAGAGATACGGCTGTGCTCCTGGGCAAGGCGTTTCGCCTTCTCTAAAAGAGGGTCTTCATCGGCGCTCTCGCCAGTGGAGGTAGTTGCCTTGACGAGGTCCTCCACCATCTGCGGTATATAGGCCTCTCGAGGCCGATGGCTAATCCAGAAGCTAACCAGCCTCTCAATGTCAGCCTCAGAGACAAAACTTCCCTGGAGGCGTCTCGGTTTGGGAGCATCCGGGGGTAAAAAGAGCATGTCCCCTCGCCCCAACAGTTTCTCAGCCCCACCAATATCAAGTATGGTGCGTGAGTCCACCTGGGACGCCACGGCAAAGCTGATGCGAGCGGGAAAATTGGCCTTGATCAGGCCGGTAATGACATCAACAGAGGGGCGCTGGGTGGCCACGACCATATGTATTCCGGTAGCTCGGGCAAGCTGGGCTAAGCGGCAGATATTGCGTTCCGCTTCATCGGGCATAGTGCTCATTAGCTCGGCAAGCTCATCGATGATGAGGACTAGGTAGGGAAGTGGCTGGGTTACCCTGGGGCTCTTGTTGTAGGCTTCGATATCGCGTGCTCCCATCGCGGCCAGCTTGTCGTAGCGATGCTCCATCTCCTTGGTGAGCCACTTCAGCGTGCCCATCGCTTTCTCTCGTTCCACGATCACCGGGGAGACCAGATGGGGCATATTGTTGAAGTCGACCAGCTCCACCCTTTTGAGGTCTATCAGAAGGAGCCTCAACTGATCAGGGTTGGCATGAAGCAAAAAGGTGCTGATTATCGATTTGATGCAAATGCTCTTGCCACTTCCTGTCTGCCCGGCGATGAGCAGGTGAGGCATCTTGGCAAGATCGGCAACCACAGGATCACCGGTGACGGCCTTGCCCAAGGCAAGGGGCACTCTGGCCTTGGCCTTAAGCTTGTGGAAAGCGGCACTCTCGGCAATGCTCCTCAAGGTGACTATAGCAGCTATTGAATTGGGCACTTCGATCCCCACCATGGACTTCCCCGGCACCGGGGCCTCGATCTTAATCGAGGGGGCAGCCAGAGCTAAAGCAAGGTCGTTGGCCAGTGATGAGATGCGCTCCACCTTGACCCTGGTCTTGGCGACCTCCTCAACCCGCACCCTGATATTGCCGTCCTTGTCCTTCTCCTTTATCTCCTTGTATTTGCGATCCCAGCCGGGCTCAACGCCGTATTGGGTAACTGTCGGTCCCACGTTCACCTGAACAACTTTAGCCTCAACATTGTAGCTTGCCAGGGCCTCTTCAATGAGCCTTGACCCGCGCTCTGTATCCACCTGAATGGGTTCGACTTCAGGCATTTTATCAAGCAGGTTAATGGAGGGCAACGGCCATTTCCCGGCTGTTGTCTCAGCTTCTTCGACCCTTTTCTCAGCTAAAGCGGTCTGAATTGTCGCTACTACGGGCACGACTTCAGGCTCAACTTCCCGCACCGGTGCGGCGACAGGCTTTCGGGGTCGCCGAGGTCGGGGAGTGACGACCCGATGTAGAGGATAGCGACGATATGCAGTGACTAGAACTGAGGCTATGGACGAAAGGACACGCCAACTTCCGCGCGGCGCTACCAGAAAGATGCCTAAAAGAACTATACCGGCAAGTCTCAAGGCACCGAGGGCATTGGGGGCTCCGATAATTGCCATGCCCAACCTTCCCCCCAAAGCAAAGAAGGCGAGAAGTCCAAAAAGAGCGAGGATAAAGACAATGGCACCCAGCCATCGGTTCCATCTTCGCAGGGCGAGAGCAGAGGCAATATCACCCAGCGAGTGGCCCCATCTTCCAAGGAATTCAGGGACTCCCCGTCGGGCCACTATCATGCCTAAAAGCACAATCACCACCGCCACCACAATAAGCCCTGCCCCAAATGTGCCAGTAAGGGCGCCCCAGGCGGCGCTAAAGGCTGAGACAACCGGAGAGCTGAAAGAAAACAGCAGCGCCACAAAGATAATCACAAGCAGAATCCATCTCACCGGGCGCGAGAAGAAAAAGCCAAAAAAGCGCCTGATGGGTGAAGTGCCCCCCCTCACGGCTGGGCCGGGGGCTCCTTTGGATGCCTTGCGAGGCTTTCCTTTATCCTTTGCCAATGGTCTCCCCCTAGAACATCGATAGCTGTTCAGGTTTATGCTCTTCCTTAACCTCCTCAACCTCCTCTGCTTGAGCTAATAGCTGAGGTATCTTAAGCATATCCTCCTGAATGGTCTGGCGCAAGCTTTGCTGGTGCAAGGCTGCTGCGGGGTGATACATGGCGAAGTGAACTATTCCATCTTTTTTTCGTGCTGTGCCATGGACCTTACCTATGGCACCGCCAGGAAAGAACTGAGCCAGGGAGTAACGACCCAGGGCAACGATCATCTTCGGTCGAATCAGCTCTATCTGGCGGTCAAGCCACTTCCGGCAGGCTATCATCTCGGACGGCAGTGGGTCGCGGTTCGTCGGGGGTCGGCATTTAATAACATTTGCAATATAGACATCATTGCGCGTCAGCCCGATGGAGTGGAGCAACTCATCGAGGAAATGACCCGCCGGCCCGACAAAAGGTCGCCCCTGCTGATCCTCATGCCAACCCGGTGCCTCGCCTATAAACAGAATATCGGCATCCTCAGAGCCCTCGCCAGGTACTACCTTAGTGCGATACTTCGCCAGTTCACAATCGTGACAGAGCGCTATCTCTTTGTAAAGCTCGCTAAACGCTGACACCTCGCTTCTCCGTTACCATCATTACTATGCCGACAACGATCAATAAGGCGCCCCAGACATTACGCAACAAAGAAGCGTCCATCATGTCGGCAAGCATACCTCCAAGAAAGCTAAAGACAACTGCAGACGGGATAATCCAAACCGCTAACCCCAGCCTGACATTGTGCTGCCGGTAATGGGTGATCGCGCCCACTAGTGCCATTAGCGTTATTACGGCCAGGGAAACTCCCTGTGCTGTATGTTGCTCTACCCCCAACAATAGCACCAATCCCGGAATCAGGACCAGCGCGCCGGCCACCCACGCG
>CAZYLE010000150.1:0-4649 GCA_964648675.1 uncultured Dehalococcoidales bacterium | reverse complement strand
CAATAAGACTGGCTATCCCTGCCATTATCCCTGCCACGACAAGGTTTGTTCCACAGAATGGCGACACTGCCCACTCGCTTTCCCCCTTCTGCAGGCGCTCCAAACCCTCTGTTGCCGCTTCTCGAACGGCCTCAGTGGGAACATCGCCGAAGATATAGAAGCCGTCGTGAGCAGCAAATCCAATCATCCTGACGTTTACGCCTAACTTCTTAATCAGAAAGGCAATAGTGGCGTGTTCCAGGGCATGATTCTGGCGCAGCGCAGTGGTAATATTGCCGCTCATATCTACCTCCCGTTCTTGTGGTGAATTACTGCCCACATCTGATAAGCAAGTGTAGCAAGCCATCAGATTGGCGTCAAGCCACAGGATATCTAAGAACCTCACCCCATATGTAACTCCAAGCTTAGGCGGAACGTGAGAATCGCCATTCGCAATCTCACCTTCACTCTTCGACAGGCTCAGGGCAGGCCCTAGCCCTCTCCCGTCAAGGGAGAGGGAATGAGAATCTTCGCTTCGCTCAGAATGACATAAGCCAAGGATTTGGGTAGGTTGGAGCATCCGCTCCAACCGAGCCTGATGAGGAGCTAAGCCCGCCTAAGGCGGACGATACGACGATGAATATCGATGTGGAAATAAGACGTCCTACCTTCCCTTGCCAGAAGCGAGTCGCCTTTGGCGACTGGCGGGAGGGAGTAAGAGGGAGGGGGCATGAGGTTCTTCCCCTTCACTCTGTGAAGGGGAAGAATGACAGGGATGGTGCCAGCATGACATGGTAAACGGTAGGCAATGTAGCGTCGCGAGTCCTGTCACGACGTATAATGCGTTGCCACAGAAGTGTCAACGTTACTTGTATCGTTGACATAGCTGTACCACCATAGTAACATTGCCGATGTAGCTAGATATGGAAGTCTGAAGCAATGTTGGCCAAGGTGATGAGC
The DNA here is from genome assembly GCA_964648675.1 of uncultured Dehalococcoidales bacterium. GTDB lineage: Bacteria > Chloroflexota > Dehalococcoidia > E44-bin15 > E44-bin15 > DAOUVR01. Next base: position 3,710 of record CAZYLE010000150.1, on the reverse strand, counting down.
TGCGCGGTGGTGGGGTTGGAGGGAGCCATTGTGGAGGTAGAGGTGGACATCTCCTCAGGGCTGCCCGCCTTCACCATTGTTGGTCTCCCCGATACAGCAGTCCAGGAGGCAAGGGAAAGGGTAAGAGCAGCTATCAGGAACTCAGGCTTGACCTTCCCTATGAGGCGAATCACCGTTAACCTCGCACCAGCCGATTTGAAAAAGGAGGGACCCGCCTATGACCTCCCCATAGCCGTGGGCATTCTCCTTAGCTCGGAGCAGGTCTTCGCCGATGTATCAAACATGCTTTTACTGGGGGAACTCTCCCTCGATGGCAGCCTACGCCATACACATGGAATACTCCCGATGGTAGCTGTTGCCAAAGAGAAAGGGCTACAAACTGTCTTTATCCCCGCTTCAGATGCCAGGGAAGCCTCCTTGATCGAGGGAATAAATACAATCCCGGTAAACTCACTGGCTGAGCTGGTATCTCACCTCCGGGGGGAGACAATCATTCCCGATTACCATCCAAATGGTGAGCTTGAGGATATGGTTTTGGTAAGTGGATCAGTGATGGATATTGCCTATATAAAGGGGCAGGAGCATGTAAAGAGGGCGCTGGAGGTAGCTGCTTCTGGGGGTCATAACATGTTGATGAGCGGTCCCCCTGGCAGTGGCAAGACGTTGCTGGCACGCTCTGTGCCATCGATACTGCCCAAAATGAGCATGACCGAGGCATTGGAGGTGACAAAGGTCTACAGCGTGAGCGGACTCTTGCCACAAGATACACCGTTAATCATGCAGCGCCCCTTTCGCTCCCCCCATTACACCATCTCGCATGCTGGGCTTGTCGGTGGGGGTCGCTGGCCAAGACCTGGTGAAATCAGCCTCAGTCATCGTGGAGTGCTCTTCCTTGATGAGTTGCCCGAGTTTGGGCACGCTGTGCTTGAAGTATTGCGCCAGCCCATTGAAGATAAGGTCGTTACCATCAGTCGCGCTCAGGGAAGCATGACATTTCCAGCGAACTTCATGCTGGTTGCGGCGATGAATCCCTGCCCGTGCGGCTACTATGGCGACCCGTTGAAGGAGTGCACCTGCACACCGGGTATGATTTCCCGATACCAGAAACGAGTAAGTGGCCCGCTACTCGATAGGATTGACATCTTCGTGCAAGTGCCACGTATCGAATATGAGAAGCTCACCGACGAAAGACTGGGCGAGGAGTCGGAAAGGGTCCGTTCAAGGGTTGAGGAGGCTCGCTCAATCCAGCGGAAACGATTTCAGGGAACGTTTCTCACATGTAATGCCGAGATGACTCCTGTGGAGGTGAGAAAGTTTTGCCAGGTGGAGCCCGAGGCACAGAGCCTGCTCCGGACGGCAATGAAGCAACTCGCTCTTTCAGCCCGGGCATTTCACCGCGTTCTTAAGCTCTCCCGCACCATAGCCGACCTCGCCGAAGCCGAGGTAATTACTGCCAGCCACCTCGCTGAGGCACTGCAGTATCGCCCAAGGAGCGTGTTTTAAAAAGTTGTGTTGACGCCATGAAGCGGGGCATTCCCCGAACCATCCCTTGAATCAAGTAAAATAGATTGACATAAAAGTACTGCTGCTTCATCAGTGAAGTAAATTTAGCTCTGGAGGATATGCTATGGACTGGACACCTGTCTTAGATTGGCTCGTTTCCCATGGTGTTCGTATTCTCATCATCATACTGGTAGGCGCTGTTTTTTATATTGCCATGTCCAGGGCGGTTCCCTCCGCTGTAAAGCACAGCATGAGGATGAGGAGCGGCCTGAAGAAAAGGGAGGCTCGACGAGCCGAAGAGGAATTGGCGAAGAGAACGAAGACGCTATCAGCCGCGTTCATGAAGATATTCTTGGTGTTCATCATAGTGGTCGCTATCTTCATGATCCTGGCCGAGGTGGGGATCAACATCACACCCCTGATTGCTGGCCTGGGGATCGCTGGCATTGCCGTTGGCTTTGGCGCTCAGAGCCTGGTCAAGGACCTAATCGCCGGGCTTTTCATCCTCCTCGAAGACCAATACGACATCGGTGATGTGGCGCGTATCGCCGATACTTCGGGCCTCGTGGAAGACATCAACTTGAGGAGAACCATCCTCAGAGATTTGGATGGCATCGTGCATATCGTTCCCAATGGCGAAATCAGGGTGGCATCCAACTTCACCAAGAACTGGTCTCGGGTGAATTTAAATATATCGGTAGCCTATGGCACTGACCTTGACCATGCCATAGCTGTCATCAACAGGGTATGTGATGACATGGCCAAAGAGACGTACTGGAAATCGCGTATCTTGACAACACCCCAAGTGCTCCGAATCGACAGCCTTGGGAACTCAGGAATCGATATCAAGATACTTGGGGACACCAAGCCGATAATGCAGTGGGAAGTCATGGGCGAGATAAGGAAGAGGCTAAAAAAAGCTTTCGATGATGAGGGCATCGAGATCCCCTGGCCCCATACCAAGGTCTACTTCGGCGATCTTCCGCCCCAGATGGCCACCAGTCAGGCTCAAATGACCTCTACATCTGTTGAAATCCCACCATCGTCAGCGGCCTCCAAACCACCGCCACCAATCACCGAAGACGCCTAGGGGAGCCGACCCGTGCCGAACCTTTTCGACCATCTGGATGCCGTTCGACAGGTGCTGACCGCCTCACCTTTTGGGCTCATCACCGATATAGATGGGACATTAAGCGAGATAGCCCCGTCCCCTGAAGAGGCGAGGGTATCCCCGGCCTGCCGCCAGCAGCTTGCCATCCTGACTAAACGATTGGAATTGGTCGCCGCTATCTCCGGACGCCCCGCTCTTGAAATCAGTCAGATGGTAGGCGTTAAGGAGATGGTCTACATAGGAAATCACGGCCTGGAGCAATGGCGTGATGGCGTTGTTCGATTGGCCGAAGAGGTTAGAGATTACCCCACAAAGGTCGCGTCAGTGCTCGATGAATTGGCGGAGACACTGACCCTAGATGGCATTCTTTTCGAGAACAAGACAGTAGGACTCTCCATCCATTACCGGCGTTGCCCAGACACGCAGTATGCCAAGACGCTTATAATAGATACACTAGCCGCCTCCTCTATAGTCAGAGATTTCCGTATCCAGGAAGGCAAGATGGTGATAGAGCTTCGCCCTCTGGTTGAGATAGACAAGGGGGTTGCAGTGAAGGCCTTGATCACGGGCTACCATCTAAGAGGCGGCATCTATCTAGGCGACGACATCAGCGATGTGGATGCCTTCCGCGCCATGCATCAGGAAGCCTCAGGACAGGCTCTTCGAACCCCGATAAATAAGAGGAGTCGGCAAGGCGGACAGGGCGAACGGAACCGTTACCATCCCGCTTCGTTTAAAGGTTTGGCCGTAGGCGTTCTTGGCGAGGAGACACCACAAGAGTTGGAGAAGGAGGTTGATTTTACCGTTAATGGGGTAGGTGACGTGGAGCGTTTTCTTACGTGGCTGGCTGGAGTCACCCCTGCACCAACGCGACCACATCCCTGAGCTGCTGATAAAGCCACATGGTAATATCTTCCTGTTCAATGGACTTCTTCAGGGCAGTAGCCTTCTGTCTTCTCTCATCAGGGGGCATAGATAGCGCCTGGTACAGTGCTTCCGCTGTTCCTTCCAGGTCGGTTGGCGTTACGGCAAGGACATTGCCCCCAAGCTGTTCCCAGGCGCCGGCAGTCTCCGATAGCACCAGGACACCATCACG
>CAZYLE010000149.1:0-4727 GCA_964648675.1 uncultured Dehalococcoidales bacterium | reverse complement strand
TCCCCCACTTGCCGGTACATTTCTCTGATAGCCTGACGCGCTCGGGCTACGTAATCCGGGGCGTGCGAGAACTTTTTTGACCTGTTATCAGAAGCATATCTTAAATCGGGTAGATAAATACTTATTATCCCTTCCAACTCCTTTAGAGAGGCAACCGAATCGTAGCCACTGGTGTTGTAGACCAGTGGCACTCGAAGCCCCATAGGCACTGCCTCCAGGACAGCCCGAACCAACTGGGGAACAAAGTGGGAGGGCGAAACAAAATTGATGTTGTGGCAACCCAGATTGCCCTGAAGGTAGAGCATCTTTTCAGCCAGGGTATGGCAGTCCATCTCCTTTGATTTTTGCCTTTTCCAATTCTGGCTTATCTGGTAGTTCTGACAATAAACGCACCTCATATTACAATTGCCAAAGAATACTGTTCCTGACCCCCTGGTTCCCGAAATAGCTGGTTCCTCTCCCTGATGGGCACAGACCGCCGAGACTATGGGGAGACCCCCTGAGTGGCAAAAACCAAGTTTATTTTCTAACCGATTAACACGACATTCCCTGGGGCAAATATCGCATGAAGCTAGTCTGGTTTCGAGTACCTGAGCGCGGCGCTCCAGTTCACCAGAGTGGTATAAGGCAATATAGCCTGATTCTATAGATGTCATAGTAGTCATCATTGAAAATGAGCCAGCAACTGATACTTTAAATAGCTGATCTAGTTACGTCAAGTCCGCACTTTATTGAACAATAAGCCATTTCGTTCAACTGAATGACTACGCCACCCTGACTGAAAGTTATACGCCGTCGAGTTCGCGCGAAATAAACGGGGTATCGCTGATTTTGGTACCTCTTATCACCACCGATTTCGCGTGCTGCTGCCGAGTCCGGACAACCTCTCGTCCGCCAAGAAGTCAGCAAGCCTCGGATTCGCCAGGTACTACCTCCACGGAAGCCTCGTCGACGTACCCTCTCGCGCTCCAATCCTTGCATTGCTTCCACCCCGGCTTAGCAGCGCCACAGACAACAGTACCAGACACACGACCCCTGCCGCCACGAATACGGGTGTCACTGCCGCCAGCAGCCATCGCCAGCCGACCCGCCTGAGCAGGCAGGCGACCAGCAGGCCGACCAGCAGGACGAAATAGGCTACAACGCCAGCAGTAAACATCTCTCGCACCTCCTCAGCATTATCTGCACTTACTATCTTTGGACGCCACCCGTGCCGTGCGGGTGTGGGGGCGACGGCGTCAACCCGCTCTACAGCAAGCGAGCAGGCCAGCGCACGCCTCACGCCGCCGCCCCCATGTTCATCGAAGGCCTTAATGCGGGATCACGAAATAGCGCCTAGCCTTCAACATAGCCGGTGCCATTGCACACGGGGCACTCGTCGTACTGGCGGATGCCGAGGGCGCCTTTGAGCATCGGCGGCAGGTCCTTCCGCGGCACCTGCCCGCTCCCTTTGCACTTCGGGCACCTGACCGGTCGATTCATTGCTCTCCCTCCTTTCCATTTTCCTTGTTAACGGTGATTCCTCTTTGCGCCGTCTCCTGCACGGGGCTGTTTCGCAGGACGAAGCCTATCGTGGGCTTGCCCTTGCCTCCTATCATGGAGATGGTTTGGTTCACCTGCTCGGTGGTGACCATCAGGGGCTGAAGGGCATCACTTCCGTTGTCCTGCCCGTAGCGTATAGCCAGGCTGTAGAGCACCTCCTGGATCTGAGCTGGGGTGAAGCCTGCGGTGCGGCGGGCGATGTGGTCCTTGATATGCTCGTCGAGGGGTATGCTCCGGCACAGGCTGGCGACCAGTCTCCTGCGCTGCTCCGGTGACAGAAAGGGGACCTCGATGACGCGGTCAAACCGCGACGGCCGCTGTTTCAAAGCCTTGTCCAGCGTCGCCAAATGGTTGGTGGTAGCTACGGTGATTATCTCATGGCATTCCTCGATGCCGTCCAGCACCGCCAGCAGGGTGATCAACGCCGGACCGCTGGCAGAGCCCCATTCCATTCTGTCCTTGGCGATAAGGTCAATGTCTTCGATGAAGACGATGGAGGGAGCAAGGTCCTGGGCCAGTTCGTACAGCGCCGTGATGTATTCGTCTTCAGCCAGGGCGTAGGCGTTGGCCAGTATGCATGTTGTTCCCTTGCTGCTCGACATCAGCGCCTTGCATATCAGCGTCTTGCCGGTTCCCGGCGCGCCGACGAGCAGCACCCCCCTCTTGGCGGGGATCCCGTAGCGGGCGAGGCTTTCTCTCCTGGCCATGAAGCCGGTGGTGTTGGCCTCTATCTCCTCCCTGACATCTTCATTCAGCACTATGGTGTCCCACGACCTGGGGGCAACATCGAGGAAATCGATGCGGCCGCCGAGCTCGATGTTTCTGCCGCGGTAGAAGTTTTCTTCGCGGACAGTCGTCTCCACTCCAGCCACGAAACCGCGTACCGTCTCCTCGAGTCGCGCCAGGCCGGTCACCACCACCGAGCTGTCGCCCCTCGGGCCGGCGTCTATGGTGACGGCGAGCTGTTCATCGTTCCCTACAAGGAACAGGGTGCCGTTCCACAGCACGTTCGTAGTCTCACCGCTGCCGTTGTTCACATCAGTGTAGAGTGGCTCGGGAAAACTGTATCCGACCGTCCTGACCGTCTGCCATCCCTGTCTTTCGATGTACCGCTGGAGCGCCCATGCCAGAAGCTGGCGGTAGTACACGGGCTGCACCACCGATGCGGTTGCGGTGTGGTCTTCACCGAGAAACCGATGAAGGGTGGCGAGGTGCCTCCGTTGGCGCTCATCGCGCCGCCGCTTCAGCGCTTCCATCGGGTCCCACTCAGCACCTTCGACCAGTTCTTCCTGTTCGCCGTTGTCTCCCACGGGCAGTTCTACCTCCTTTTTTTTCTCTTCTTAGCGAGAAGCTAGAATCATATCACAGTAGTGTGACAACCCTATGTCACGCTAAATCGGGCCCGATGCGGTTCGCCTGAGGTTGACGCCGGTGATATAATCATATCTGCCTTGAGGTTGCACCGGAATAATGAAGAGAAGCGAAGAGTCACCTTCCCGCACTCCTCGGCTCATCAAGGTGTGGAGTCTGCTGACGCAGAACCCGCATCCCGGAGGGCTGACGGCGCAGCAGATAGCCGAACGCTGCAACGTGTCGAAAAGGACCGCCTACCGAGACCTGGCTGCCCTGGAGAACGAGCTCGGTATCCCTATCGGTCAAGAGGGGGCCAAGCGCTACATCATGCCGGGGTACCAGCTCCCGCCGATCAGGTTCACCATTCCCGAGGCTTTGACGATCTTCCTGGCCGCCAGGCTGATGGTTAGTTTCTCGCGAAGGTATGACCCCAACATCGGGTCAACGTTTTTCAAGCTGAACTCAGCGATCACCCCTCCGCTTCAGGACCAGATCCGGAAGAGCATTAACTGGCTGGAGCAGCAACCGCTCAACGCTTCCGTCGTCCGCACTATCGGTATACTGGCCGATGCCTGGGTGGACCAGCGCACTGTCAGAATGTGGTACCAGGCGCTAGGGGACGAGGTGGCGACGGAACGGCTGGTTGATCCCTACTTCATTGAGCCGGCCGCGGCGGGGCATGCCAGCTACCTTATCGGGCACTGTCACCGCGCCGGCGAGACGCGTATGTTCAAGATAGAGCGCATCAAGGACATCGAATTGACGTCGGAGGCCTACCGGGTGCCTTCCGATTTCGATGCCAACCAATACCTCTCATCGGCCTGGGGCATCGTGGCTGGCGGCGAGGTCGAGACGGTGAGGCTTAGGTTTGACAAAGACCTGGCCCCCATAATGCAGGAGACCACCTGGCATCCCTCGCAGAGGGTCGAACGCCAAAGCGATGGCTCGGCGCTCGTGACATTCGAGGTTACCAACACCGTGGAGCTGTATGCGTGGGTGATGGGCTGGGGGGAGAAGGTGGAAGTGCTCGAGCCAGAGAGCCTGCGCCAGGACGTCATCGCTACCGCTGAGGCGATGCTGAAGCTGTACGGGCAGGGCCTGTGACAGCACGTTGTCACAGGCATGTGCTATGCTTGTATGTATAGCAGTGCAGCATGGGGGTGAGCAATGACGTCCGAAACAAAGACCTACCGGGTTGTCCGCAGCTTCAAGGTTGACGTCGAGGAGCAGGGCGACGACAACGGCGAGTCCATGGGGAAGCACTATGAGGCTTGGTGCCGGGGGCTCACAGGATGCACCGTCCGCGCCGGCACCGAGTCTGAGGCCCTGCGGCGGATGATACAGGCCATAGGCATCTGGATAGACCTGGCAGACCGACAAATGATGGATGAAATCCTCTATTTCGAAGAGATGATAGACATGAGAATGAGAGAAATGGGAGACGAGCTTGCCGAAGGAAATGGAAAGGACCAGACAAAGAAGCCGGTTGTCCAGGTGACGTGGCTCGACGCGGCACATCAGGAGGACAACATAGAGGAAAAGGACATTGCCGCCTTTCAGCCGTCGAGAATGGTGAGCTTTGGACTCCTCATGGCGGACGACGACGAGAGGGTCACCATCAGCAGCCATGTGGCCACCGACGTGTCCGCGTCGGGGGAGGCTCAGATAGACTACCGCGACACGCTGGTCATCCCCCGCCAGTCGGTGGTGGGTATCGAGGTGCTGGGCGAGCTGGACGTGGGGTGAGCCCGTTGACGGCCCGAAGGGGATCTCATGACCATCATCGATAGAGAACGCACGGCACCCATGCTGTCGAAGTCGCGCTTCCTGGC
>CAZYLE010000148.1:0-4738 GCA_964648675.1 uncultured Dehalococcoidales bacterium | reverse complement strand
CAGCAAGCGTCCCCTCCTTGTTACTCAATCACCGGTCTTTTCCACCTGTTGAGTTGGAGTGATGTAATTAACAAGTTCAACAACAAGTGGCTGGTCGCCACTTACGAGGGCTGTCAACTGATTGATGATGGACAGACAAAAATTAGCATCGCCACGCTAACACAATGGATGGCCTCTGTCAATAATGAGGCGCCGCTTGATTCGCAGCCAACGTAGATGGGCATCTGTAGTAGTCCAATTGCGCTACCCGCTGAATTATGGGCCAATGAATATTATGAAAAAAAGAGAGATATAGACAGGTAGCTGAATATTGGCATAGGTTAATCAAGATGGAATTAGACACCTGCGGGCGGGGAGAGTCTGCTTGCGGAAAGAGATTGGGGACTTAGCCGAAGTCATTGCCCAATTCCCTTCGCCTGTCTTGAAATAGCATGGCAATTCGGGATGAATCGCTGAATCCCATTCTACTAACACTAGAATGGGATGAAGTGAATAACCCCGATCCCCGCATAGGTGATAATAATGTACTTAGGGAATCTGCCCAGCCAAAGTGCAGGCAGGAATCTATGCAAGGGCATCTTTGCTGCCCCGGCTATCATTCCGCCTATGTCAAACGGTATGATTGGTTGGAACGAGAGAAAAACTATGGCCCATACACCATACCGCTGAATCCAGCGTTCCACGCGGCGATACCATGCAACGTTTTCCGATATACCCATTTTTTTGCCCAGGTATCCTGCATAGTAGCCACTGAGTTCCCCAATAGCAGCGCCTATACTGGCGAATAATGCTATCAGCACAGGGTTCCATTCGGTGGCAGCAGCTACCATTAATGATGCAGCAAAGGGGACAGGAGCTATTATTGTAAGGTTGACTACCAGCGAGGTCCCAAATACGATCAAATAAGCTAACCAGGCAAAATCATAAAGTGGAAGGTTAAATTTTTCCGCAACATAGCCCAGCAGGTAGGCTAGCCCGAAGCTGAGAGCAACGAGGACGACAAGCGCTGTAACCAACTTCAGCCAATGAGTCTGGCTACCTCGTTTGGGGGTGATATTGCCACTATTATCAGCAACTGTCACATGGTGTATTATCAGCATTCCTGGCATCTTTGCAAGGAGATGTTAACTGGCTATAGGCGCAAAGACCTGGGCAGCGCATTTTCCACTGGTAATCACCATAACGCCAGCTTGACCATGCTTACTACATGTTTTCCTCCTTTCCGAAATCGCTTCGTCGGGCGCTCACCACAGAGGCAGCAGATCATCCAGTTGTGATGTAACGGCCTTCTACTAACGGAATTTGGCCAAAGAGAAAAGAGTGGTTAGTTGAACAACGATTTTCAGGGAATCAATAAGTGTGTGTAGAGTTTTTCAAGGAGCAAATTAACTAAAAAGTGTAGTGTCTAAAAAGCAGACGCCCACCGGGTTGTGAAGAACTACATTCCCCCACTAGAACCACATAACCCGCTAAAATTCAGCTATGACACACCTGTGGGGTTTATCGAGAAGTATGGATCTTCCAACACCCCAACCTGGACACTATATGCATGGTAATCCGTATGCTATACTTATGATTTTGTAACAAGGAATGACGGAGGGGCAACATGGCCCTCCTTGAACTCATCAGTAATTATGACCAGGCTACATACGCATGGGCGACGAAGCAATATGAGAGAACTGCCCTTTGGCATTTATTAACTGAGATAGCTTGCGTAGGTATGCAAACTACACCTCTTTATATCAGCGCGCAAACCCCGCAAGGGAGTATATAGATTATAATGAACATTGGAATTAGTGAACCGGGTATAATGTTCTTATTGGAGGTACGCAGCAAAGCACGAAGGCTGAAGCTCTCTTCTTTGATGTAACCACGATATTGGGACATGATTTAACGTGGTTAATAAACTACGTTGCGGAGGTTGAGGAGAAAGATTAAGATATCTCCAAGGTAAAAAACAGGGCAAAAAGACTTTGCGGCTTTCTTTCAGACATTGCGGTCGCAAGATTCTACGCAGTCATACTGGCAGATGTCGTCGACTTTAATATACCGGCTGACAATTTCGCAATCCTTATCTTTAACACCCTCATGCAGATGAATGAGATTGAGAGCCATAGGCGACTGGAAGATGTTCCAGGTGTGCTTCACGATAACGAAGTAATGGATTTGCTTTGTCTTAAGGCCATAAGTCCACCAACAATGAGGAATATATTAGAGGATTAAGGAAAAGACATGTCGGTAAAAGAAATCTCCATAATTCTACCTGCGCTAAATGAGGAGAAAACCATCGGCAGGGTTATCGATGAAATACCAAAAGAGGCCATGGAGAGCAATGGATATCGGGTTGAAATTGTAGTGGTTGATAATAACAGCACCGATAGGACAAGGGAGATCGCCGAGGAGAAGGGGGCGAAAGTCATCGTGGAACCCGTGAAGGGGAAGGGTAGAGCTGTCAGAACGGCGTTTGAATTGGTCGATGGTGATTTTATATTCGTGCTGGATGCCGATTATACCTATCCTGCGACTTATATCACTCAAATGCTCGATATGTTACAAGAAGGATACGATGTGGTGTTGGGCTCCCGTCTGAAGGGGCAGAGGGAACAAGGAGCTATGAGCATGTTTAGTTTAGTGGGTAACCATATTTTGAGCTTCATGGCCAGCATATTGTACGGAACAAGGATAAGCGACCTCTGTACCGGTTGCTGGGCTTTTTCTGGAGCGGTTATCGAAGGCCTGAAGCTGGATGCAACGGGGTTCGAACTCGAAGCTGATATGTTTGCTGAGATAACCAAGAAGGGTTACCGAATAGCTGAGGTGCCAATTATATACCGAAGAAGGCCGAGTCCATCCAAGCTCCGCTCCGTGAAAGCTGGCTTCCGAATAGGCCGCACGTTAATTAAGAAGAGATTTATGTGAGGTGGTACCGTGCTTGTTTCTGTTATAGTATGCACCCACAGCCTCGATAACAAACCGAATCTTATAGATACTGTTGATAGCCTTTTAAATCAGACTATTAAGGAACTGGAGATTATCGTTGTAGTCGATGGAAGCGAGGAGCTATATAAATGGATCACGAAAGTCTATGCCGCTCAAGAGAGGGTAAAGGTTGTAGATATAAAAGCGAATATGGGTGTCTGTAGTGCCAGAAACACGGGTATTAACGCAGCGCAGGGCGACCTAGTCGTTTTTTCAGACGACGATGCAGTCGCTGAGAAAAGATGGATAGAGAACCTCGTCGATACTTATCAGAAATTCGACGCTATAGCAGTTGGAGGCAAAATACTGCCCATGTGGCTTTCCAAACAACCAGACTATTTCCCCGATGAGCTGGGCTGGCTGGTCGGCATAACCTATGAGGGATTTGCTGAAGAAAGAGTCGTCGAAGTGCGCAATACATTTGGGCCAAACATGAGCTTTAGAAGAAAAGTCTTCGAGACGGTAGGATTATTTACCAAAGAATTTGGATTCAGCCAAAAAGGACTCTCTTGTTTGCAAGGTGAAGAAGCGGAGCTTGCCCTGAGGATGAAGCGAGAGCTAGGCCACGGTGTTATGTATAACCCTCGAGCTGTAGTCTACCACAAAATTCCTGCCTGGAAAACTGAGCGCAGAATACTGCTACGAAGGGCTTTTTATCAGGGATATTCAAAGGCATTGTTGAAAAGATGTAGTCCTTCGCATGATACCTTGACTACTGAGGAATACTACCTCAGAGATTTACTCTTCAAGTACATCCCGCGCAGGATAAAGAGGGTCTTTTCAGCATCCAATTATGTAATTGAGTTGAAGAGGCTTTCGATGCTGATTGCTTCCATCGTCAGTGTAGGCCTCGGGTTCTTGTACGGGTATTTCAAAAGGGTGTAACAGGCTCGGCGATACTTGGGCATGGCGGACAAAACTGACAGCCGGACTAGGATGGTTTCTGCTAGCAGAATAGCCTTTGTCGCAGCCGCAGTCTATCGGGTGTGCCACAACTTCGGCAAAGAAGAGGGCTCCAAATGATATCATACGCTTTGTCGCTGCTCAGAGCAGCCAGGTTGATTCTTGAGACAGAAGGGGCCAAAGCCTTCTTTCGCCGCGGCTTCGCCTTTGTCCTTTCCCAGTTCTTCCAGTACCAGGTCTACTATGTGTACAGACGCGTATTAGCAGACCAGACACATTCAGAGAGGGCGGGCTTGCTTCCCCAAATAGACAACTTCGACTTCAGGATTGTTCAGTCGAACGAGGAGGCCGACGAACTGGAGAGGTGCGGGCTGGAGTTCCGGTCACAGGTTCTAAATGCCAGGAAGAAACTCGACAAAGGGGCCATCGCCTTTGTGGGGTTCGCCGAGAACGGGGTCATTTACATATGCTGGGTTGCCCTCAACGAGCGAGCGCAGAGGGCTCAGGGTCAGCCCCCCTACAGCGTTGATTTCGCCAACCGTGAAGCCTGCTACACCGGGATGTGGACTCACCCACAATACCGGCGACGCGGCCTGCGCCGCTACGCCAGTTTCAGGATGCTCGAGTTCCTGCTGGACAGGGGATTTCGCATGGGCAAGGGTATAGAGGCTAGGGGAAACCTCCTCGCTGAACTGTCGCACTCTCAGTTCGATGAACTGTATGCGGAAGGCCGCCACCTGTAGACCTTGCCCACCTGGATACGCTCGGAGTTCAGGGGCTGCAGGCGGCAGAGACGCTCCCCTTGTAGCGATACTAATCTCCTTCATCATCGTACGCATCGCCGCTTTCGCGCTCC
>CAZYLE010000147.1:1261-4740 GCA_964648675.1 uncultured Dehalococcoidales bacterium | reverse complement strand
CCTTTATTGTTGCTTCCCCGTCGTTGACCCAGAGGTAGACCGGTTTCTCAGACTTACCCTCAACAATGATCGCATCATATCCTGCCTTTTTAAGCTCGGCACCCCAGAATCCTCCCACTTCTGACTTAGCATAACCACCGGTTAAAGGCGACTTAGCACCAACGCAGTTTCGGCCACTCCCGGATAATGGGATTCCCGTCACCGGTCCAGCGACAAGAATTAGTTTGTTTTCAGGACCTAACGGGTCAGCCTCTGGGCGTAATTCTTTATACAAGAAGTAGGTAACAAAACCGGCACCGCCCAAATATCTTCTGCAGAACTGTTCATCAATTGTTTCCACCAGTACGGTGCTATTAGACAAGTTTACTCTAAGGATTTTGCCATTATAGCCACCTGCTGCATGCTGAGCCATTGAATACCTCCTTATGGATGCTATATTGGATGTTCCATGGAATACTTACCCACAAGAATGTGCTGTGTTCATCACTAACTACAGTTAGCCTTGATTTGCCAGATCTAGTGAACTTCCTTTTCCCTCCCCTTCCAATAGGGTGCCTGTAACTCCCTTCTGAGAATCTTGCCCATCCCACTTTTAGGCAAACTGTCGTGGAGAGTCACTGTTCGAGGGCTTTTGTATCTGGCTAAACGGTGTTTGCAGAACTCGATTAGCTCCTCTTCGGTAGCACTCTTCCCTACTTTTAGGACTACTGCTGCGGTAACACTCTCACCCCACTGTTCATCGGGTATGCCAAAGACGCAAGCTTCCATGACCGCGGGATGCTCATATAGAACCTGCTCGACCTCGCCAGGATAAACATTCTCTCCACCGGTAATAATCATGTCCAACGTCCTACCAACTAAGAAAATATAGCCCTCATTGTCCATTTTAGCTACGTCTCTCGTGTACACCCAGCCGTCTCTGAGGAACTTTTTGGTCTCCTCAGGTAAACCTAAATAACCGGTCATGTTATGGTCGCCACGAACAATAAGCTCGCCCGTCTTACCCCGGGGTACCTCTTTGCCATCCTCGTCTACTATCTTTACCTCAACCCATGAATAAGGACGACCCACTGAGGCAAGTCGCGCCATCTTATTCGGGTCTCCTTCAAGTACATGGTCTTCTTTGCGGAGTAGACAAATTGTCATCGCGGATTCACTCTGACCATAGTTCTGAATAAATACTGAACCAAAAATCCTAATAGCGTCTTTGAGTTTTTCTACTGGCATAGGCGATCCGCCATATATGATAGTGCGAACACTCTTCAGGTCACGTTTTCCTATGTCAGGACTGGAAATAAGCCGAATTAGCATCGTCGGCACTGTCTTTATTACGGTAATCTTCTCCCTCTCGATAGCGTCAAAGGCGACCTCAGGCCGAAAGTTAGGTACAACGACTTGTGTTACTCCTCTCAGCCAGCATGGGAAAAAGAAAGCACGCACTGCGTGGTACATAGGTTGGAGTCCAAGAAACACATCCTCAGATGTCAGATCAGGTACCAAGTCGATAAGAATGTTTCTTATCTGTGCCATATCAGCCTCTGTTGATAACATTACACCTCTTGGAACCCCGGTGGTACCGCCAGTGTGCATTATCCTTCTAAGTTTATGTTTACTTATCTCCACGTCTATACACGGTTCTTTCGAGCTGCTGCAGGAAATCAATTTTTCGTAGTCAATCATGTTCGGCGCGGAGCCTGAAATGGCGATACAATTCTTTACTCCTTTAAGTTCAGAGCAGATAGAGAAAAAAGGCTCTAAAAGCTGTTCGTCTATAAAAACAGTTTTCGCCTTCACCTCGTTAATCTGGCGCGCCCACTCAATAGGACTTAATCTGGTGTTCACCGACAACTCTAAAGCTCCCAGTATGTAACGGGCGAAAAATATCTCCAAGAATTGCGAACAGTTATTAGCGATCAAAGCCACCCCGTCACCACTTTTTACCCCCAAATCGAGAAGGCCGTTGGCTAATCTATTAACCCTTTCAACCACGGCGGCAAAGCTAAGTTTCTTATCACCAAAGACTATTGCTGTCTTATCACAGTAATACATTCCGTATCTGGTGAAAAAATTTGCAACATTCATTAAGTTTTCGTTATCTCCTCTGTCCTGCTCCTAGACTATTCGTAATGGTACTTTGTTTTATCGCTTTCGAAGCCTCCCAACAAACGATATGTGCTAACTCTGCTGCAGTCAAACTCGCCTATCTTTTGAGGATTATCACTGCAGCATTTGGTCCAGCACCCATACTATGACACAAGCCGGTCTTGGCCCTGGCTACTTGTCTTGACCCCGCCTCCCCTCTTAATTGCCAGACTATTTCTGCTACTTGAGCCATTCCTGTAGCCCCCAGCGGATGACCCCTTGACAAAAGTCCACCACTCGTGTTTACGGGATATTTGCCATTTATGTCAAAGACTCCTTCCCTCATAAGATGCCGCGCTTCACCTGGCGGGCAAATCCCCAGTTCCTCGATGCTGATCAGCTCGACAGGTGACATGGCATCATACACCTCAAACACATCTATATCCTCAGGACCGTATCCCGAGGCTTCGTAGGCTTCTTTAGCGGCACGCGCAGTCCTGTCAGGATTGTGAATTTTGACGCTCCCACCACCTCTCTCCAGACCATACATTTCGGAAACCAGAGCTGCAGCAGCTACTATTACCTTTCTGCTCTTCTCTCCCTTATACCTGTCTTTGCTGACGAGGATGGCTGCCCCTGCCCCATCTGCATTAGGACAGCACATTAGGAGGCGCAGCGGCTTGCAAACCACTCGTGACTGAAGGACCTCCTCTAGAGTAACTGGTGTTTGCATGTATCCGTAAGAAAAGAGGGTGCCATTCCTGCGATTCTTAACCGTTACTCTGGCAAAATCCTCCAATGTTGCGGCATAGTCTTTCATGTACCTCAATGTTTCCATAGCGTAGGCAGCAGGTTGAACATTAAACCCCATTTTCATCTGCCATTCTGGCCAGCCCGTGCTAGCTATAAGCCCCCTGGGAACCTTCTCGACACCAAGTGCCATACAGACATCATAGAGTCCGGTGGCTATCGATTGATAAGCTAGCCTGAGTGCCGAAGCTCCACTAGAGCAAGCATTCTCTATATTAACAATCGGTATACCCGTCAAACCTATCTGGGCAAGAACCTTATGACCTGCACCAACGCCCTGATAGCAGCTTCCACAGAAAGCAGCCTGTATGTCTTTCCACGCTATGCCACTATCCTTCCAAGCATTCCACACGGCTTCACTGCCTATCTCATAAAACGTTTTATAAGGGCGCCCTTTATCGCCATCGTACCTCCAGAACCTACACATTCCAACGCCAGCCACTATGACTTGTCGCATTAGAAACCTCATCTCCCAATATTTTCATTTTTCTTGATCAAATCCCCAAATACGCGATGCGGTTCGGCTCAAAATGGCTTCTTCATTTTTTACGAAGATGCTGATTGTAGGCATCATACTTGGTCTTCTA
>CAZYLE010000147.1:316-1251 GCA_964648675.1 uncultured Dehalococcoidales bacterium | reverse complement strand
GTCTGAATTTATAACCTACTAACGTGTTGCCCTGGTCAACTTCGTATAGCTTTTGAATAACCAGTTCAACCTCCATACCCACTTCAAGAGTCTCGGGGTCACAATCTGTGAACAATGTCTCCACCCTGACCCCGTCAGGTAGCTCCACAAACCCTAATCCGTAAGGAACAGGCCCTTTATAATATGGGCGAGATGCCTCCATCACAACAGTATAACTGAAGATTTTGCCTCTTTGGCTCAGTAGAATCTTCTGTATATTCTCGTCTTGGCAATTGAGGCAAATCCGCGGCCTAGGGAACATGACCTCACCACAAGACGGACACTTGCCCCCGATTAGCCGTGGTTTGCCGCTAGGAGGTGCAGAGACTTCAAACAACCCCGACATTACCGGAATGCCTCCTAGAATCATTTCCCTCACCATATTTGCCATACATCAATCCCTTCAGGGTGCTTATCCATTTTGAACTATCTAGCCACTATTGTGATTTGTCACTCTAGCATCAAGTTATCCCTAAGCCCGATTGTCTTCGTCACGCATAGCATGTTGGTTTTCATACCCATTGTCAATCGACGTTGCGTTTTCCAGATGGTCGGGGTTTAATCTCTCCGTTACACTCCACCCAAAAGCGTACCTGCACCCGCTGTTCCGCGTATCGAATATGTGCCCACGCTTACCTTTTCCTCCGCCGTCGACGCCACACTCTTCGTGCCCTATGTCCTCGGGTACCTCTTCAATCAGCTTCTTTTTTCATTCCCTCAGAAGGTCCATTCCTTCAGCCTGCATGGTTTACGTCTTTCCCTAGTCGTGCATCCTACCAACTTTCCTGTCACTTTGGTTCCCAACCTGCCTCATTGTGATATCTTCACTCTACTTACCAAGGATTTACCGTAACACGGGTAGAAAAGAATGGAATATAAAGCGAACTCCACTAATC
>CAZYLE010000147.1:0-306 GCA_964648675.1 uncultured Dehalococcoidales bacterium | reverse complement strand
AAGCTATAGAACCTCTTGAAACTCGTTCTTGTATAGGCTATCATTAACGGCCCCAATTATCTTTTCTACATCTTCATCTGTGTGCACAAAAGACAAAAAGAATGATGACGCCGGAACATTTAGCCAAACCCCCTCAGAAACTAGACTCAAGCCGAACAATTGGGTAGCCGTTTTGTCAAGCCTACAGTATGTCTCAAAGCTGGGCTCTAAGTCCGTAAGGAACACCTTAAGAATAGGGCCTAACATATTTATATGGCACAGCACTCCCCTTTTCTTGAAAGCCGTCTCGATACCCGCTTTTAGTTT
>CAZYLE010000146.1:3587-4808 GCA_964648675.1 uncultured Dehalococcoidales bacterium | reverse complement strand
GTTTTAACTTATTAGAAAGGCGGGAATTTCTAATTTGTTACTGAGGAGTGTAGATGTTTATATCTGTTATCGGTAGCAGTGATTGTTCTGAGGACGAAGAGCGGCTTGCTGAGGAGGTGGGACAAGAGCTGGCGAGACGAGGCGATACCCTGATATGCGGTGGCCTTGATGGAGTGATGGAGGCAGCATGTCGGGGAGCAGCTTCTCAAGGAGGCACCACTATTGGCATCCTGCCAGGAAATAGTCGCTACGATGCCAATCCTTATGTAAGAATACCCATTATTACCGGCATGGGTTATGCAAGAAATGCCATTGTCGCTAAGTCGGGTGAGGCAGTTATTGCCATTAGCGGGAGCTATGGAACGCTTTCTGAGATTGCCTATGCTCTGCAAGATGGCATCCCTGTTATTGGACTCGGTACTTGGTCGCTATCACGAGGCGGGCAAGAGGATAGATCGATAATCATTGCTGAAAGTGCTGCTGATGCTGTGGAGAAGGCAATTGCTTTGGTGACAACGCATGAGCAGTCACCTATGAATAAATCACATAAATGATAGGGTAGCCTAGAGCATCAGCTCTAGGCTTTGTTGGAGACGATGCTCTAATCCATCTAAGATAGCATCTGAGAGTTTATTTTCGAAGTAAAAGAAAGGTCATTGAGGCATGACTATGCGGGGAAAGGCTCCTATTGAAAGCATCAGAGCCCGAGAGATCCTCGACTCGAGAGGAAATCCCACGATTGAGGTTGATGTGATGCTGTCTGATGGTACTGACGGGCGAGCCTTGGTTCCATCAGGTGCCTCTACCGGCGTCCATGAGGCGGTGGAGCTTCGCGACGGCGATAGGGGCAGATTCGGTGGGCGTGGGGTGCTCAAGGCTGTGGAAAACGTTCACCAGCAGATAGCGCCAGCTATTATTGGTATGTCTGCGTTGGAGCAAAAAGCCGTCGATGAGAAGATGATAGAGCTCGATGGCACGCCGAATAAATCAAGGCTTGGTGCCAATGCCATTCTTGGAGTGTCTCTGGCAGTTGCTCATGCCGCAGCAAATTTTAATAAGGTCTCCCTCTATCGTTACCTCGCTGGCCTTAACCCGGCGAATGTCCTTCCCGTACCGATGATGAACATCCTAAACGGGGGAAAGCACGCCAGGGACTCCACCGATTTGCAGGAGTTCATGGTCGTGCCGGTAGGGGCTCCCAGTTTCCACGAAGCGCTGCGC
>CAZYLE010000146.1:0-3577 GCA_964648675.1 uncultured Dehalococcoidales bacterium | reverse complement strand
GTTCATGGTCGTCCCCCTCGGGGCAAAAAGCTTTGCCCAGGCACTACGGATGGGCGCTGAGGTTTATCAAGGTCTAAAAAAAGTACTTGAGGGCAAGGGGCTAAATACCAGCGTCGGCGATGAAGGCGGCTTCGCTCCTTCACTACCATCGAATAAGGATGCTATAGAGCTTATTGTCGCCGCTGTCGAATTGGCGGGTTATAAGAATGGCGTCGATTGTTTTATTGCCCTCGATCCGGCGGCGTCGGAGTTTTTCGATGATGGCAAATACATTCTCGCCAGGGAGGGCCTTTCTCTATCATGCGTTGAGATGGTGGATTATTACGAGGGGCTTGTCGCCAGATATCCCATTATTAGCATCGAGGATGGGATGGCGGAGGATGACTGGGATGGCTGGCGATCGCTAATGGACAGGATAGGACAGAGAGTTCAGCTTGTTGGTGATGATCTCTATGTCACCAGCGCGGAACGCCTCTCCCGCGGCATAAGGGAGAGGGTTTCGAATTCCGTACTCATCAAGCCTAATCAGGTGGGCACTCTGACAGAGACGATCGAGGCTATTGAGATGGCGAAGCAAGCGGGCTGGACAGCGGTTGTAAGCCACCGCTCTGGCGAGACCGAGGATACCACCATCGCTGACCTCGCTGTGGCTATGAACGCCGGTTTCATCAAGTCGGGCGCTCCCTGTCGCAGCGAGCGTGTCGCCAAGTATAATCGCCTGCTCCGCATCGAAGAGGAGCTTGGCGATGCCGCCCGCTACGCCGGTATGGGCGCGCTATATAATTTGGGGAGGTAGAAGAGGTTAATAAAAGAAGCTATCCTGCTGTGTCTGGAGATGGAAGCTGGGAAAGTGTAGCGCGAGGCTTTAGCCTCGCTATAGCAAAAGTGGCTTCATTCTTGTCATTCTGAGCCGAAGGCGAAAAATCTCAATGAGATTCTTCAGTCACTTCGCTCCTTCAGAATGACAAAAGGCAAACAAGGCTAGTGTGACAGCAAGGCGACCCTGAAGGGTCGCGCTACGCTAGGAAAAAGGACCAAAAGACATGAAAGAGATCGGCATTACAACCACAGTTCATATAGTGGAGGCGAGATATGAAACGGGAATTCAGCCACAGTTCATATAGTGGAGGCGAGATATGAAACGGGAATTCAGTGTTTTTATTGAAAAAGACGAAGATGGCTATTATGTCGGTAGTGTCCCCGAGCTTAAAGGATGCCACAGTCAAGCGAAATCTCTGGATGAGCTTATGGAGCGAATAAAAGAGGCTATCTTGCTTTGTCTGGAGGTGGAAGGGGCTGAACAAGAAGGGCTAGAATTTATCGGAGTTCAGAGGGTGACGGTGTGAGCAGACTTCGCTCCCTCACAGGAGAAAGAGTAGTTAAGGCTCTCCACAAAGCGGGTTTTGATACAGTGAGACTGAGAGAGAGTCATGTTTTTCTTAGACATCCAGATGGGAGGGCTACAGTGGTGCCTATCCATAAGGGAGAGAATTTGGGGCGTGGTCTCCTGAGAAAGATAATGCGTGATACGGAACTGACGAGGGAGGAATTTTTAGAATTTCTTAGAGAGGTTTAACGAAAGAAGTGTGACTACCATAGGCATTACAACCACAGTCCCTGTAGAGGTCTTGCTGGCAGCGGGATATAAGCCGGTTGATTTGAACAACCTGTTTATATCCGACCCTGACCCAGAGAGACTGGTCAACCTTGCGGAGCGGGACGGCTTCCCGATAAACTGCTGCACATGGATAAAGGGCATGTATGGGGTCGCCATGGAGCAGGGCATCGATACCGTATTCTGCGTTACCACCGGCGATTGCTCCAATACCATCATGCTCATGGAGGTCTTGAGGCTCAAGGGACTCAATGTTATCCCTTTTGCCTATCCCGACCATCCCTATATCTTAGATACGCAGCGCACCCTTGAATCTCTGGCAGATATTTTAGGTACAACTGTGCAAGCGGCGGAAGAGGTTCGGAAGAAGCTTGAGCCAGCGAGAAAACTGGCTGCGGAGCTTGACCGGCGTACCTGGAGAGATGGCATCATCAGCGGGTGGGAGAACCACTACTGGCTTGTGTCAAGCTCCGACTATCTGGGGGACTACGAAGAATATGAGCGGCAACTGAGCATCGTTCTGCATGAAGCTCGGGGACGGAACCCCTACCCTGATGACATGCTTCGCCTCGCCTATATCGGCGTGCCTGCGGTCTTCGCTAAGGCTTTGTACCAGTTTGTGGAAAACCAAGGGGCAAGGGTCGTATTCAACGAGATTCAGCGCCAGTTCGCCATGACTGACAGAAGGAACTCTCTTGCTGAGCAATACTCAAGCTATACCTATCCCTACTCCATTTTCGACAGGCTGAACGATATAATAACCCAGCTAAGCCTTCGGCGGGTGGATGGGGTGATTCACTATGTTCAGGCTTTTTGTCACCGTGGCATCGGTGACATCATCTTTCGCCAGCGAATCGACCTGCCTATTCTGACCCTGGAAGGGAATAACGAATATCTTATGACCCAGCATGTGCAAACGAGGGTCGAGGCTTTCCTCGACATGATTAAGCGCCGCAGTTCAAGCATGGGTGATGGGAATTCCCGTTTTTCCCGCGTCGCCGCTAGCAAGACAATACAATCCCATCATTGACCTTTGAGCTTGTTGGGTCGATAATGTTTGTAGCAACGGCAAGGCAATTGGACATTAACAGCAAGACAATGCCAAAAAAGGAGGAACAAAATGGCAACCAAGATTGGCATCAATGGCTTTGGCAGGATCGGGAGGCAAGTCCTTAAGGCGGTCAATGATAACTATGGCGGAAGGCTCGAGGTGGTCGCATTAAATGACCTCACCGATACCAAGACCAATGCCCATCTTCTAAAGTATGACACTAACTATGGTGTTAGCCCAGGCAAGATAGAGTTCACCGAGGATAGCATTATTGTCGATGGTCAGGCGATACGGGTGCTCTCTGAACGTGAGCCGGCGAAGATCGCTTGGAGGGATTATGGTGTCGAGGTAGTAATGGAGTCCACCGGGCTTTTCACCGATGCCACTAAGGCTGCTGCCCACCTTGAGGGAGGTGCTAAGAAGGTAATCATTTCAGCTCCAGCGAAGAATGAGGATGTCACTATTGTGCTCGGGGTCAATGAGAACCACTATGACCCGAAGAAGCATCGAATCATATCTAATGCCTCCTGCACAACCAACTGCATTGCCCCCGTGGTCAAGGTCCTTCATGAAGCCTTCGGGGTGGAGAAGGGGTTGATGTCCACCATCCATGCCTACACCAATGACCAGAGGATACTGGACATGTATCATAAAGACCTCAGGCGAGCGCGGGCGGCGGCGATGAACATAATCCCCACTACCACCGGTGCAGCCAGGGCGGTAACCGTGGTGATACCGGAACTGGTGGGCAGGCTTCATGGCATGGCATATCGTGTGCCTGTTTCCACCGTTTCTGTGGTGGACTTCGTCGCCGACCTGAAGCGAGAGGTCACTGTTGAAGAGGTAAATGAAGCCTTCAGAAAGGCTGCTGCTGGACAGATGAAGGGGATCCTTGGAGTCTGCGAGGAAGA
>CAZYLE010000145.1:0-4859 GCA_964648675.1 uncultured Dehalococcoidales bacterium | reverse complement strand
TACTGATTGTGGTCGCCATCCTCGGGGTGCTGGCAGCGGTGATCATCCCCAATGTGGGCCGATTCTTTGGCAAGGGCGAGGAGGAGGCAAGAAGGACGGAGTACCATAATGTCGCATCGGCGGTAATCGCCATGATGGTCGATAATGGTATCAGCAAGATACCTAACCCGATTACTCTCTCTGCCAATGCTACTAACAAGATGGACGCTTTCCCCGATAGTACCTCGAGTAACACTGTGCCGTCTGATGACCCTGGGAAGGTTAAGGACCCAGACGGTGATAATTACGTCTTTGCTGGGGATACTGGGGATAAAGCAGGATACCTGCTTTACGGTCACGACATTAACGGTGGTGATGGTGAGGTTGATCTTGTCAACTATGTCACTATGCGCGAGACCACGTATTTCTATACCTGTGATGCTGATGGCACGGTGCATCAGTATGACGTAGCTGGCGGAACAGAGTATACCTATTAGATTAGGCTTGGGCGGGCTCTGCCAGGGGAAAAGGGCCCCAGTTTTGCTCAATCCTGGGTAGTACCCCCCCTGTGTGCTACCCTGGTGTAATCGGGCTAGTGGCAACCCGCCCCCATAGTATCTTGGCTATTGTCGAAGGTGAGACGGTTCAAGATGGCTACCTACGTCAATAATGTCAGCCAAATATTAAGCCTTTAGGAACGCCAGGGGTCTATTCCAGAATCTCAAGGTAGGCTATTATAGCCGCAACAATGGTGTTTATTAGATTTCTCGCTGACTCGGGTAACTTATCAGCCCGAGCAAAATGATAACTCAGTCGGGGGTCACTGAGGCTAGTTCCAGCCCTGTAGTCCATATCCTCAAGCAGACCAGCTAGCTGCCACAAGTATTCCCTTTTGACACCAAGATAGTCTGCCAGGCGATTCAGGGAAAACAGAGTCGGCTGGTATTTTCTGGTGATGATACCGTGAACCGTAGCCGGACTGAGGCCGGAATTGATAGATAGACTACGCAGCGATAACCGCCGCTGCTGACACTGGTCCCGTAGAAAATCGCCTAGTTCTTTACCGCCCAGACCTCTTTCTCCACTCTAGACAAAATAAAGCCAACCCTCAAAGCTATCATACATATTGATGATGATAAATATTTTAGCAAAAGGGGTTGACAAAATCTCGTTTCTGTGCTACAAATGTGTATGGACTGATATATAAATATATATGGTATCGTTGATAATGTCAACTTTTGGCGGAGGGAAACTGGCAAGAGGTAAAAATGGTAGGCGAATCTAAACGATTGACCATTAGTGTTTCAGAGCGAACCAAGCAGGATCTAGACGCAATTAAGCATCCAGGGCAGAGTTATGACGGTCTGCTCCGGGAGCTAGTCAAATTTTGGAAGGAGAAAAAGGGTGAGTACTGGACACAGAGACGAGACCAAAGACAAGCTGGGGTGAGCATTCAATGAGCTTGAGAAAAATAGAAAAGACCTGTTGCCGCAGGTCTTTTCGAAGAAAAATGGAGTGGTGGTCGGTAAACCACCTTTGTAATTATAGCATTATTCTAACCCAGTTCTCAAGAAGGCAGGACAAGTGCCAATAAGCGATTTTATAAGGTATCACCTATGTGAGGCGGTAAATGCTGCCGTTGCTGAGTTAAACGGTAACGAGAATTTGGCTAGACGCTTGCATGCCCAGACAAAGTTGCGGCTGATATGTATGACTGATGAGGAACTATGGGAACTAGCTAGACAAACCTCATTTCACAAGCGAGTTGAACTGGTCTACAAAGTTTATAGACAGAGAATAGATGAACTCAAGGCGACGCTCAATGAGTGGATGAAGGGCTTAATGAATGAACACGCGACAGAGGAGCTTTCTATACCTGAGTACCCTCAGTTACGCGAGTATCTACACAAAAAACATCCCGAACCGATTGGTGGGGATGGGATAGATAATGGAAAGCATCAGTGTCCTAATTATTGAAGGCGAGCCCAACTTGAGGAGACAGCTGGCTTCGGTGCTAGCTGAGGCTGGCTACACGGTAGTAGACATGCGTGATTACCCGGAAGCGCTGCTGAAATTAGACGAGTTCAAACCCGACATCGCTATTGTCGATGAAGCACTGCCAGGCGGAGATGGTAAGGATGCTTGCTCTCGACTACGCAACGCTTTTGGCATCCCCGTGATCCTGCTGGGTGCAGGTTCCGGTGGCGAGGCCTGGATGAGAGCAGTCGAAGCCGGAGCCGATTTTTACTTTGAGAGGCCTATCAAATACCGAGAAGCAGTAGCCAGAGTGAAGGCTATACTTCGGCGCTATAAAAAGGTGGCAGGGTGCTCGGGAAATCAAGGCCGGTCCACTATACCGTCTCCTTTCCCGTCCCGTACGGAGCCTTGACTGTAATCGGGATTAGCACCCTGCCTCAAGGTAAAGGAGGTGATGAGTATGTGAAGAGAGTAGCAATGGCTAGCGGAAGGAACAAATCTCTTAGGGAGGTTAATAAAGTGAGAAAGTTCATATCAGTTTTGTTTGCCTTGGTGCTGGTGCTGAGCCTGGGGCTGGTGATGGCGGTGCCAGCGGCGGCGGCAACACTAGAAGTTCCGTCGGGGGATTACCCCACCATCCAGTCGGCCATTGATGCTGCAGTTGATGGCGATACCATCAATGTGGCGGCAGGGACGTATCATGAGAGCCTCACTATAGATGGCAAGACTAACCTTACTATTGCTGGTGCGGGTGCTGGCTCTACAGTTATTGAGCCGAGCTCCCTAGTCACGACCGGAGTTGGGCATAAATACACGGCTGACATGAAAGCAGTGGTGTTTGTAAACGGCTCCACAGGAGTAACCGTTCAGGGCATGACTATCAAAAGTACTGACCAGACACCTGGAGCAGGTGGTGCCGATGCCATTGTCTTTTGGAATGCATCAACTGGTACTATCAGCAGTTGTGCCATTGAAGGCATATATACTATCAGCGGTGCCCAGACAGGTCAGGGCTTGGCAGTAGATGCCGGAGCAGGCCAGACTACAACCTTGAGTATAGCCGACACACAGATTAGCGGTTTCCAGAAGAATGGCATAGATGTCGTTGATGGTAACGGAACAGGGTCTAACGCCGGCACCATAACGGTTAATGTTGCCGGAGGCTCCATAACAGGGGCAGGGGCAATAGATACTATTGCTCAGAACGGCATCATGTTTTGGAACAGAGGTGGAGGTACTCTGGCAGCTACAGTGGATGGAGTATCCGTCTCTGGTTTTGATTATACGCTAGATGGCACCGAGTCGTGCGGCATCCTCAATTACTGCTCCGGAGGAGGAGTGAGCTCTATTTCTAACTGCACATTTTCTGACAACGAATTGCACGTATGGGACGACATGGCAAAGGTGCTAAACATTGAATCAGTCCTCGCCAACAACACCTTTGACCGTGCAGTTGTCATCGACCATCCAGGTGATACTCTACTCCACACCATCTGGAGCAAAATCCAGGATGGTATAGATGCAGCGCTATCTGGCGACACCATCATTGTGGCAGCGGGGACGTACACCCCGACAGGGACATTCTTGGACCACGCGGGACTGTACTTTGGTAGTACCAAGAGCGGCATAACGCTAATGGGTGCCAATGCTGGAATCCCTGGCACCGGTACTCGTGGACCCGAGTCCATAATTGAAGGGCCCCTTGTCTTGCACGGGAATGCCATCTATATCTTCGATGGTGCCGATGGCGTTACAGTTGATGGTTTTACACTTCGAGCCTACGACGATGTTGTCGAGAATAGAGCCGACAATGTAGTTATTGAGAACAACATCATAGAGACGTTACCTCCCCTTAGCCTTGGAGAGGTGACCTTTACCAATGGCAGCACGGAAGTCACCGGCTCAGGTTTTAATACCAATTTGGCGGCCGGCTGGAAGATTAAGCTCGATGCTGATGGAGTTTGGGTCGAGGTAATGTCTATTGAGAGTGACACCTCCCTGACCCTCACCGCTGCGTATGCTGGCACCGGGGGCACTGGTTCTGGCTCTAAAGTCCCTGACTCAAATATACCCGGCATCTTTGCCTGCGAGGCTAGCAATATGACGGTGCGCAATAATCTCATCCAGAATACCAGCGGTGTTGGCATCTTCCTTGGTGTGACCTGGGATAGTACCCAAGCATATGTCTCCCATAGCCTCATTGAGTACAACCTGATAGATAATACAGGCTACACCGGAATTCTGGCCTACGCCACGGACGACATTACCATAAGCAACAACGTAATCAGGAATGCTGGCAGCGCGACCAATGCCGACGACGGAATTCGAGCCGGCTTATACGGAAGCGGCCTCACCATAGAGTACAACGATATATCTGGTAGTACCAATAATGGCATCCAGATTAAGCATGGCGCCGCTAGCCACTCCATCCATTTCAACAACATCTATAACAACAGCGCATACGGAGTAAGGAACACTGATACCTCTGCTGTGGTCAACGCCACCATGAACTGGTGGGGCAATGCCAGCGGACCTACTGATGCAGCAAAGTACGCGGCCTCTGGATACCAGGCTTATGGAGACGCAGTATCGGGCAATGTTACCTATAACCCCTGGCTGCTTGAGGAGGTAGTCCCCGAAGTTACGCCCACTATCTACCATAAGACACTGGCCTTGAAGGACAACTGGACGCTGGTCTCAACCGATAAAGAGGTCACCACCGGCACCATATGGGTCGGCACGACAACCTTCCTGGACGAAGAAGAGGAAGAGGTGACCATACTGGCCTACAAGTACACCGCTGGCGGTGGCTATACGCAGATAGACCTAGCCACCCAGCTAACCTCGGTGGACGCCTACTACGTCAAAACTGACGGTGGTGGCGGCGTCGGCATCAACTATTC
>CAZYLE010000144.1:2963-4900 GCA_964648675.1 uncultured Dehalococcoidales bacterium | reverse complement strand
AGCCCTTCGAAAAGAGGTTTGGCGTCAAGATATGGGAGGCCTATGGCGCGGTGGACGGCGGCGGCCTCATCTTCAACTTTGGCAACGCACCGGTAGGCTCGGTGGGTAAACCTCTGGGCGTGACGGAGTGGAAGCTGGTGGACGACGAGGAGAGCGAAGTTCCCAGAGGAGAGATTGGCGAGTTCATCACCAGGGTTGCATCGGGGACGCGGGGTGTGGAGTACTACAAAGATGAGAAAGCCTCGTCGGAGAAGGTTGTCGGCGGATGGCACCACAGCGGCGACCTCTTCTATACCGATGAGGAAGATAACCTCTACTTCGTTGACCGCAAGTCGGACTTCATGCGCCGTCGCGGTGAGAACATCTCGTCCTTTGAGGTAGAGACCATTATCGAACGGCATCCGGCCGTTGAGGAATGCGCTGCCTTCGGTGTCCCTTCTGAGCTGGGCGAGGACGAAGTGATGATCTGGGTAAAGGTTAAATCCGGCATGGAGCTCGACATCAAAGATCTGATTCGACATTGTGCTGAGAGAATGGCCTACTTCATGGTACCTCGCTACGTAGATGTGGTAGGTGAAATCCCCCGCACCGAAACGATGAGGGTGCAAAAGGGCGACATGAAGAAGCGCGGCGTGACCAGTAGAACCTGGGATAGAGAAAAGGAGATGCCGGACCTCAAGCTCAAGTAAATTCAAATTCGAGAGGATAGCCATGAGTAACAAGAGCAACGAAAGCCATAAATTTAAGATAGGGAGCTTCGAGTGCATAATGCTCAGCGATGGCACCTTTTCCTACCCTGATCACAGCTTTTTCGTCAACGCGCCAAAAGAGAGCATGGAGCAGGTATTCCACCAACACAATATCCCACCGGGAGAGATAACAGTACCGTGGACCAGTTTGTTTATCAACACAGGACAGCACTGTGTTCTGGTGGACACTGGAGCAGGGGCCGGTTCGGTGCCGACCGCAGGAAAGCTACTTCAAAACCTGCAAAATGAAGGTGTTGAGCCCGTTGACGTTGACGTGGTCATTATCACGCACGGACATCCTGACCACATCGGTGGCAATACCGATTCCGAGGGTAGGCTAGTTTTCCCCAACGCCCGCTACATAATGTGTAAGGATGATTGGGAGTTCTGGACACCAGAGCCCGATCTGGCGCAGCTCAAAGTGCCGGAAGAGATCAAACAAATCATGCGCATGCTCGCCGCCAAAAACCTCCCGCCGATACAGGCCCGACTCCGACTCGTTGACAATGAAACGGAAATCCTGCCTGGCATCCAGGCCGTTGCGGCGCCGGGGCACACGCCAGGCCATATGGCGCTGGCTATTTCATCGGGCAACGAGCGACTGCTGTTCCTTTCGGATACCGTTCTACATCCCATACATCTGGAGCAACCTGACTGGTACCCCGCCTTCGACCTGATGCCTGAACAGGCCATGATTACCCGGCATCAACTCCTCAACCGAATAGCCGCCGAGAAGGTCATGATGATCGCCAGCCACTTCCCCTTCCCGGGTATGGGCCACATCATCCAGAAGGGAGAGGGATGGCAGTGGCAGCCGGTGGTTTAATAATACCATTAAACATATCGATGCTCGATGCCACATTTGCCGCTAAAGCACACACCAATGTGAGAACACATTCATCCACCGCATGCGTCAAGCATGAGTATTGAATCCAGTTGCTCGACTTAACTGCCAGGAATATGACCAAAACCAAAAGGCAAATAAGCAGAGTCGCCAGGTCCAAACAGGAGAAGACGTACCTATGCGCGTCTGCGGGCAACCAACGCGTGTTACAGTTGACAAAGCAGGTGATATCAGATATAATATATGCGTAAATGCGCACATAAGCTCAAGGTTTGATATGCGTGAATTAATCAAAGCATTCAAGTCTCTATCCGACGAGACCAGGATCAGGATCCTCAAGCTGC
>CAZYLE010000144.1:0-2953 GCA_964648675.1 uncultured Dehalococcoidales bacterium | reverse complement strand
ACTTAGCAACGAAGGACACGCCCCCTGAGCGAACCAAGCTGCTGCTGGAACGCGAGTGCTGCGTGTGCGAGGTGATGCAGGCGCTGGGCATCTCCCAGTCTAGGGCCTCGCGCGGCCTTGGCGCGTTGTATGATGCCGGTTTCCTCAGGCTGAGGAAAGACGGCTTGTGGTCCTTCTACTCCATCGATGCGGAGCGCGTCAAAGGATACATGTCGGAACTGGTTGACGCGGTGAACAAGGCCCTGGAAGGAAATGAAGTGGCGGCTCTGGATATGCAGCGCCTCAGTAAAGCGGAGCGTGTCGGGCCTGAATGTGTCCAGCGTTCCCGTAGGTGATTCTCTTTTTTTATCGCATATATGCGTTGATGCGCAACTAAGGAAATAGAGCATGTATTATGGATATCTTCATCGAGCTTCTGTGGGGCGGCCTGACCGCACTGGCCGAGTACCTCTCACTTCACGTCCTCACCTGCCTGGTGCCGGCCTTCTTTATCGCCGGCGCCATCGCCGCCCTCGTGTCACAGGGTGCCGTGCTCAAGTACTTCGGGCCACAAGCCAAGAAGCTGCTCTCCTACAGCGTAGCTTCGGTCTCCGGCACCATCCTGGCGGTGTGCTCCTGCACGGTGCTGCCTCTTTTCGGCGGCATCTACAGGAGAGGTGCCGGCCTGGGGCCGGCCATCGCCTTCCTGTACTCAGCCCCGGCGATCAACGTGCTGGCCATCATCTACTCGGCGCGTCTGCTGGGCTACGACCTTGGAGCCGGGAGGGCCATCGGCGCCATCGTCTTCGCCGTGGTCATCGGGCTGGCCATGGCCCTCATCTACCGCAAGGAGCAAACGGCCAAGGACGCCTCGGCCTTTGCCGCCCTCGCCTCGGATGGGGAGGGAAAGGCGTGGTGGCAGCAACTCGTCTTCTTCGGCCTGCTGGTGGCCATCCTTGTCGCCGCCTCCTCGAAGCAGTGGATTGCCACCGGGGTCCTGGTTGCGGCTCTAGCCGTTGTGCTGTGGCGCTGGTTCAAGAGGGGAGAACTGCTCGAGTGGATGAAGGAGACGCTCCGCTTCGTCAGGCTGATTACGCCGTGGCTCCTGGGCGGGGTGTTCGTCGCCGGCATGATAAGAACGGGCGTCCCCGAGTCGGTCATCACCCCGGTCGTCGGCGGCAACAGCCTCCTGGCCAACTTCACCGCTTCTTTCGTGGGTTCCTTGATGTACTTCGCCACCCTCACCGAGGTGCCCATCGTCAAGGCCTTCATGGACCTGGGCATGGGCAAGGGGCCGGCGCTGGCGCTGCTGCTGGCAGGGCCGGCCCTGTCGCTGCCCAACATGCTGGTCATCCGCGGCATCATGGGAACGAAGAAGACGCTGGTCTATGTCGCGCTGGTGGTAGTCATGGCCACCATCTCAGGGTATGTGTTCGGACTCATATCGCAATAGAAACAGGCAGGGAGGTGTCAACATGATAATCAAGATCCTGGGCCCGGGCTGCGCCCGGTGTGACCAACTGAAGAAGACGGCTAGACAGGTGGTGGAAGAGCTGGGGATCGACGCCAGCATCGAAGAGGTCAAGGACATCAAGAAGATAATGGACTACCCCATCCTGACCACTCCAGGCCTGGTAGTGGACGAGGAGCTGGTCTGCTCCGGCAAGGTGCCTGACAAGGCGGAGGTCACGCGGCTCATTGTCAATGCCCTCGCCAGGAGCGAGTCGCAGAAGTAGCGGGATCGCCTGGCGCCCGGCCCTAGAAAGGAGGTGAATGCTGATCGACTAAGGGAGGTTCAAGCGCAAAGGGAATCAAAGAGGATTGAAAAGGAGGAAATCGAAATGAACACTGTACCAGAATGGGCATTCGAGTTTCACGGGCATCGCTGCCCATTTATGCCGCTCGGCTACCGCATGGGTCAGCTAGCGATGCGGGAGCTGGGCGTGGAGCGTGAGAAGGACCACGGCCTGTTTGCCTTCTCCGAGATGGGCAGCGGTCACCCCAATACCTGTCTGGACGACGGCATTCAGGTGGCAACTGGCAGTACCTATGCCAAGCGGGTCATGCAGCATCTCGATTACGGCAAGGCGGCGGTTATCCTGTACCATCCAGACAAGGGTGCAGTGCGGGTGTCGCTGCGGGCTGAGGCCTTCGATGAGCTGGGCAGGTTTGAGTTCATGGGCTACCGCAAAAGGGGGGTAGCGCCTTCCAAGATCCCTGAGGAGGTCACCCAGAAGATCGTGGACTGGGTGCTTGGCCAGAGCGAGGAGGAGCTGTTCACCGTCGAACGCTTGCCAGATTTTGCATACCCAAAGCCGGGGCCAAACCCGTTTGAGAAAGTGAAGTGTGTCAAATGCGGTGAGTATGTCTTCGAGCGCTATATTCGCCTGGTCAAGGGTGAGCCCCATTGCATACCGTGCTCGGGATACCAAGCGTAGGCTTTGTAGTGGGGGCCGGGCCTAGCCCGGCCCCCACTGAAGGGGAATAAGATGTCAGTAACCGCTGTGGTTATCGCCTGTCTGGTCGTGATGGTTGCAGCTGTGATCTTCTCCATGGTAGGTCAGGGAGGTGGGTCAACCTATGTGCCCATACTGCTAATTGCGGGCATGGCCATGCATGAGGCCTCCACCAGCAGCCTGTTCATGATTATGCTGGCCAGCATCTCCGCCACCCTGGTATTTGGTCGGAGGAGAACAGTGGACTGGAAACTCCTTTTCTCCATTGTTCCACTGGCCATTTTGGGCTCTTTCACCGGCGGCTACATCGCCCAATGGGTGAGCGCGCTGACCCTGAAGGTCATCTTCGCCGTTGTGCTCGTCATCGCAGCCTTCTTCATGCTTCGTCCCACTAGCGAGGGGCGAAGCCCAAGCTTCATACCCCGGTGGCTCTGCTGGGACAGGAGCTGCGGGGAGCATCAATACCGGATATCCATGGGATTGCTAATTCCCGCCACCGCCCTGGCTGGCTTTGTCGC
>CAZYLE010000143.1:0-4906 GCA_964648675.1 uncultured Dehalococcoidales bacterium | reverse complement strand
GTCTCCTCTCCCTTGAAGGGAGAGGATTAAGGTGAGGGTGAGATTTCCCCCCTATCTTAATAATTGGTTAGTGGGTACTCACGCATGCGTGTTGGCTTGGAGGCGGGGGTGATGTCTGATAGAATATGCCTGATGGAAGAGAACGAGCTTATCGAGCGCAGTAAACAGGGCGACCTCGACTGCTTTAACCAGCTTGTAGAGAAGTATCAGCAGCAAATATATAACCTTTGTTTGAGGATGCTCGGTAGTACCCACGATGCTGAGGATGTCACTCAGGATGCCTTCATCTCCGCTTTGAGAGGCATAGGCAGTTTCAGAGGCGGCAATTTCAGGGCATGGTTGTTTCGTATTGCTGCCAATACGTGCCGTGACCAGCTTCGTCTGCTTTCCCGTCGCCCTGCTAGCTCACTCGATGCCCTGCCGATTGACCTCGAATTGGAAGACCGACACGCCTTATCCCCGGAACAGTATGCCATAAACCAGGAGTTGGGGGAGCAGATCACAGAGGCTTTGGCGTCTCTACCCGCCGATCAGCGGCTGGCGGTCATTCTTCGCGATATTATGGGGCTCAATTATGATGAGATTGCCCAGGCCACCGGCAGTTCCCTCGGCACAGTGAAGTCCCGAATCAGCCGCGGCAGAGACCGGCTTCGCCATCTTCTTAAAAAGTATGTGGAACTTTTTCCCTAGAGATTTCGTCTATATAAATAGAGAGATGTTTAAGAGAAAGAATGAGTGCAAAAAAATAGAGGGGTTATTTTCCCCGTATATCGATGGCCAGCTTAGCCTCTCGGACGTGAAGAGGGTGGAACGCCACATCGAGGAGTGCAGTGCTTGCCGCCGTGAACTTGAGTCGCTCCGGGCAGTGGTGGGCCTGCTTCACCGGGTGCCTATGGTTTCACCCGGGCGTTCCTTCGCCATTGCGGCAAGGGTGCCGAGAAGAAGCCCCGTTGCGCTACGGGCGCTGCGCGTTGCCACCGCCGTCGCCGTGCTGCTACTGGCGTTCGTCTTTGTGGGCGATGCGCTTCACTTCTTTGAGCCAGGGGGTGTCGAGGATAGAGCCATTCTACAGCAAAACGCTGCCACATCCACCCCAACTGGTGGAGAGAGCTTTGATGCAGATGGGGAGACCCCTGAGGGGCAGTATGAAGGCACTCCCGTGCCTGCCGCCTCAGGTGGAGAGGGATTAAATTCAGAGTCAGAGGCTTTTGAAAGTAGTGGATATGCCTGGCCAGTGCGCCCTATTCAGCTGGCCCTGGTGGGGGTAGTGGTGGTATTGGGTGGGTCGACAGCAATAATGTGGCTGAGACTGAGACAGGGAAAAGAAAAGCATGCTGAGGCGTTGATCCAAAAGAAGGGAGGTAACAGGAAATGAGAAAATGGGCGTTTGTGTCCATGTCTTTCATTCTGGCTGTGGCGGTGTTAGGGGTGACAGGGTGTGCCACTGGCAAAGCGGGGGAGTTTACCCAGAAAGAGAGCCTCATAGTGGCCGAAGATTATCTGAAGGACAGCCCAACCTTCGCCTTCGACGGCCGGGAGGATACCGTCGTCGTGGTGGGCAACTTGACCATACGCTGTCCCTACTGCTGGGCCTTCGAATTCGATTTTGAGTGCAGTCATGCTGGCTACGGCGACAGGACGGGCCAGGTAATAGCTCAGGTCATAACTCCCCATACCGCCTGCATCGCGGTTCATCGGGGAGAGGTGGTTCAAGCGACCATGGACGAGGTGTGGGACATGATGGAGCAGAAGATGCTCCCCGTTGAGGGAGAAGCTAATGTCGAGGTGGTGGCCGTGGAGGTCGGCGGCAGCTTCGTTCTGTCGTTGGACTCCAACCCAACGACTGGCTATAGGTGGACGGTCCACTTCGATGGGACGTTGCTTGAGTTGGTGGCAGCCGAATTCGAGCCGTCGTCTGAACTCCTCGGGGCCGGCGGCGTTGAGACCTTTGAGTTTCGTGCGTCACAGGAAGGGGATACACTAATCACCATGGTCTATGAGAGAACCTGGGAAGAGGGCTACCTCCAGAAGGTCGTCTACCAAGTCCACATTACTGAAGCTGGGTTCTAGGGGGAGGTGGACAGAATGAGAAATGCATTGATGCTCGTCGGTTTGGTATCGTTGGTTGCTATCGCTGCGGTTGTCTATGTCCGGCGTAAGCGCATAAAGGAGGTTTGAAGTGAAGAACAATCTATTGCTGTTGGTAGGATTGCTTGTTGGGGTAGCTTTGCTGGGGTCGATTGGCTATGTTTCATTTACAGGCGCCAGCGCCTCTTTTAGCACACCTTACGAAACAAACCCACAAAGTATGTCAAGTGAGCAGATGGTATATAATTCGCAGTCGACCGGGATATGGGTCAGCGGTCAGGGCACGGTGACCGTAGTCCCAGACATGGCTATCCTCAGTATCGGGGTTGAGGCTGAGGCACCAACGGTGGATGAGGCAATGGATGAAGTTGCTGTGGCTATGGAACAGGTAATCGCTTCGCTGCATGCCAATGGGGTGGCTGATAATGACATAAAAACACAGTGGTTCGATATATATCCGATAGAAGACTGGATAGATATAGACTATTCGGTGAAAAGCTGGATAGAAGACGACTATAAAGGCTTAATCGGCTACCGGGTAACCAATATGGTGACCGTCAAGATCAGGGACGTTGAGGCCACCGGCCAGGTTATCGATGCAGCAGCTAAGGCGGGAGGAGACCTCATCCGAATTCATGGAGTAAGCTTCACCGTGGATGATCCTTCTATCTACGAAGACGAGGCCAGGGCGCAGGCCGTAGCCGACGCTAGAGCTAAGGCCCAGCAGTTGGCCAGTCTTGCCGGTGTAAATCTGGGAAGTCCATTTTACATCTCGGAGAGCGGCGGCTTTTACCCTATCTACCGGGACTATTATGGGACGGGGGTGATGGCAGCGGAGCTAGTCCCCACTTTTATCAGCCCGGGAGAGACTGAGATCACCCTAACGGTTCAGATGGCCTTTGCCATCCAGTAGCATGCTCAACAGAGCTAACGAGGGCTCCGATATATCGGAGCCCTCGATTTATATTGCGCTTTACCAGGTGAGGTGATAGAATGCGAAAAAGGGGTAGGTATGGTTCTAAGCGATCGAACGATCAGGGAGGAGATAGATAAAGGCAGAATTGTCATCGAGCCTCTAGACCTGTCCTGTATCCAGCCTGCCAGCGTCGATGTTCACCTCGATAGAAAGCTCCGCGTCTTCAGAACGTGGCGCTCGCCCTTTTATGTCGATGTGAAACAGAGCCAGGACGATTTGACCGAATTAGTTGAGATTGAAGGGGACAAGCCTTTCCTTTTACCGCCTGGTGAGTTCGTTCTCGGAAGCACCGTTGAGAACATAGTCCTGCCCGATGATATAGTCGGTCGGCTGGAAGGGAAAAGCTCCCTGGGTCGCATCGGGCTTCTGATTCACTCCACTGCGGGCTATGTTGACCCTGGTTGGCAAGGGCACTTGACGCTGGAACTCTCCAATGTGGCGAAGCTTCCCGTCACCCTCTATTATGGAATGAAAATCGGTCAGATTTCTTTTGTCCGCCTCACCACTGCTGCACAAAGATTATATGGAGACGAGGGTCTGGGAAGCAAGTATCAGGGGCAGACCGAGGCGACGGCCAGCAGGTACTACAAGGATTTCGATAAGAAAAGTCGGTAGAAACTGATATCCAGGCTGAGATACGCGAGGTAGATACGCTGCGGTGACGATGTGTGATTGTAATAAGGGGCCGAAAAAATGTTTACCGGAATCGTCGAAGAGGTAGGGACTGTCAGGTCAGCTCATCCTGGCAGACTGACGATTTCGGCCACCAGGGTAATTGCAGAGACCACGGAAGGTGATAGTATCTCGATAAATGGAGCTTGTCTCACTGTTACCGAGATTTCTGATGACTCCTTCTCTGTTGACGTGATGCCCGAGACTCTGAGGCGCACCAACCTGGGGCTTCTCCAGCCAGGCGACAAAGTGAATCTGGAGCGCGCCCTTGTTGTTGGCGGTCGCCTGGGAGGGCACTTCGTCCAGGGACACGTCGATGACACAGGAAGGATTATCTCGATAACGCCAGAGGAAGAGGCGCTGGTGGTAAGATTTGAAGCCGATCAAGATATAATGAGGTACATAGTTGGCAAAGGCTTTATCGCTGTCGATGGGGTGAGCCTTACTGTGGTAGAATGTGGCAACAGTTATTTCGATGTTTCATTGGTGGCCTATACGCAGCAGACTACCAACCTGGCCGGCAAAAGACCGGGGGATGTGGTAAATTTAGAGGTGGATATAATTGCAAAATACGTGGAGCGACTTAGAGGGGAAGCGCGCTCAGCGATAACCGTGGAATTCTTGGCGGAGCATGGCTTCCTTTCCATGCCGCAACGATAGCTTGGGGAGAGGACAAAATGGGGCTAGCAACAGTGCCAGAGGCAATCAAGGATGTAAAAACAGGAAAGTTTGTTATCATCGTCGATGATGAGGACCGGGAGAATGAGGGCGACCTTGCATTGGCGGCCGAGAAGATCACCCCGGAGGCGATCAACTTTATGGCAAAATATGGCCGCGGGCTCATATGTATGCCCGTCATTGGCGAGAGGTTGGATGAGCTGAGAATCCCGATGATGGTTCAGAAGAATACCTCAAGGTACGAGACTGCTTTCACTATATCCATCGAAGCCAAGCACAAGGTTACTACGGGTATCTCCGCATATGACCGAGCCGCCACTGTCAAGGCAGTAGTCGACTCGGCATCGAGACCCGAGGACTTCGTTTCCCCAGGGCATACCTTTCCCTTGCGGGCCAGGGATGGGGGAGTATTGGTTAGGGCGGGGCAGACCGAGGCCATCGTAGACCTGGCGAAGCTCGCTGGACTCTATCCCGCGGGGGTAATTTGTGAAA
>CAZYLE010000142.1:0-4921 GCA_964648675.1 uncultured Dehalococcoidales bacterium | reverse complement strand
CGGGCACTTATTTCGAATACATACATCCTGGAATATGGGTCCACTACCGTCTCCAAGCAGAATGGTCCTACGATACCATTTGGCACGAGCCTTTTTGAGGCTTCGAGGGTTTTTATACCGGCTGGAATTGCTTGCTGCAACAATATGCTCTCTCTCAAAACAACCTGTGCATTTCCGGTAACATTATATGTGGGAGCGTTTCCCTCCTCTAAAAGCTCTGCCCGCGTACCAACCTTGTAGAATTCATCGGCATTGCTTTCATCTCTCCTGTCAGCACCCCAGAATTCCAGGCCTGCACCATTATAGATGCCAAAGGGTGTGGCGAAAAATTGAAGGTAGTATCGCGTTCCTGAAATGAATTGTTGAATTATAGCTTCTGTGTAATCCGCGCCCCATTTAGGGGAATCGATAAACCTCTTATATTCGGCGTATGATGTAACCACTGCTGAACCACGACCACCAGGTGCCCCATGCAATTTAATTATAACCGCACCATCGATTTGCTCAGGGTGCTTAAGCTCCTCTGGCATAAGAAGGCCAGCCTCTTTCTCCAGCCACTCTCGTTGCTTTTCTCGGTTAAACTCATATTGCACGATTCTTCGATTTCCGTAGATGGGCACTGACAATAGCTCCAGACCGTGATGACGAGATCCAGGAACCCTTAAGTATTCTACAGTAGAACCAGTGGGAACAAAGATAATATTTGCGTCAAGAAGTTCATGGTATCTTTCTATGATTTGGGGGTATTCTTCAACCTCAAAATAATCGTCGGGTCCAGCCAGCGGAAAAACGTCATAAGAATCCTTTAGATTTGCCTCTTTCGTTTGCAGTATGCCCAGGGTTCTAAACCCTTCCTTCTTGGCAGCATTGAATATTTGAAGACTTGAATGTGAGCATAAGGTCGCAATATTAATGTCCTTTTCATCGAGCGTCATTAGCTTCTGGATAGACTTTTGCACCGTTGATTCAATATCGTTGCTCATGACTAAAGCCTAAGGTACTGAGCGATCATAGTATCATACAGCGCTACATGTTGGAAGGCCTTCTGGGCCAGTTTTTTCCGCTCATCGATTCCTATTTCGCCTGAACGTAGTTTCTCTAGAATTAGGGCGTAGTCTACGGGATCGACCACCACAAGAACGTACGGGAAATTCTTGGCAGCGGCGCGGATCATGGTTGACCCACCTATATCGATATTCTCTAACGCCTCATCAAGTGTGACCCCTTCTCGGGATACTGTCTGGGCGAAGGGGTAAAGATTGACTGCTACTAGGTCGATGGTCGCTATTCCCCTTTGGCTGAGTTCTGCGATATGGCTGGATACGTTGCGCTTGGCTAGAATGCCCCCATGGATCGCGGGGTGAAGTGTTTTCACCCGTCCGTCGAGGATCTCAGGAAAGTTTGTTAGCTCGCCAACGCTGTGAACGGTT
This sequence comes from uncultured Dehalococcoidales bacterium, assembly GCA_964648675.1. GTDB lineage: Bacteria > Chloroflexota > Dehalococcoidia > E44-bin15 > E44-bin15 > DAOUVR01. Next base: position 3,491 of record CAZYLE010000142.1, on the reverse strand, counting down.
ACTCCAGCGCTTTGAAGAACGCGCTTGGTGCCCCCGGTGCTGAATATCTCTACTCCTAGCTCATTTAGGCCACGAGCAAATTCAGCCAGCCCTGTTTTGTCGGAAACGCTTAAAATCGCACGCATCGGTTTCTTCTTATCGTGTAACTACCCGCTCTGTTCCTTTTTGTTTCACTACCTTGCCGATTATTCTGGCCTCTGGTATCTTCTCCGTCAAATCCTTGACATCGCTGGTGGAGCAAACTAGTATCATGCCGATCCCCATGTTGAAAACGCGGTACATCTCCGCTTCGTCTACATTGCCCAGCTTTTGAATCAATGGGAAGATCGGCGGTATCGGCCAAGACCCCTTCTTGATTTCGGACGCCAGTCCCTCAGGCAGGACGCGGGGCAGATTGCCAGGGATACCCCCACCGGTGATATGGGCTATACCCTTAATCACTGAGGTTAAGGGCTTGAGCATTAGATAGTAGCAGCGGTGAGGCTCGAGAAGCTCCTCCCCCAGAGTGCGCCCGAGTTCGGAATAGGTGCGTTTTAGGCATGAGGGGTCTTTATCGATGTTGAATATCTTTCGCACCAGGGAGTAGCCGTTGGTGTGGAGGCCGCTCGATGGCAGGCCAATGATGGCGTCACCGGCTTCTATCGAGTTTCCGTCGATGATCTCGCTTTTTTCTACCACACCAACAATGAAGCCCACCAAGTCGTATTCATTCTCGGGGTAGAGGCCAGGCATCTCAGCGGTCTCACCACCGATGAGGGCGCAGCCCACCTTGCTCAAGGCGATAGTCATGCCTTGGATAATGCTCTCAATAATACTGGGCACAAGTTTAGCCATGGCTATATAGTCCTGAAAGAAGAGCGGTTTGGCACCACAGGCGAAGATGTCATTTGTGCAGTGATTTGCCAAATCAGAACCTATGGTGTCATGTTTATTTAGGGCGCAGGCAATCTTCAGCTTAGTGCCTACCCCATCGGCATGGGAGACGAGAACGGGTTCCTGATAGCCCTTTAGCTCAAAAAAACCACCAAAAAACCCGATGTCGTTAAGGACCTCGGGCCCAAAGGTGGGACGCGCCTGTTTTCGGATGGTTTTCACAAGTTTATCGGCGACATCGATGTCCACGCCAGCGGCGTGATATGTTCCCTTCACTCTCTTGGTAGTCAAGAGTTACTCCCTAACAGGCTCCAGCGCCAGCTTATCCATCTCAAGCTGCACTGGGATTGGGTAGTCGCCAGTAAAGCAGGCAAGGCAGAAGAGATCCTTGGGCAGCGCTACCGACTCTATGAGGTCTTCTATGCTCAAGTAGCCAAGGGAATCGGCCCCAATGGAATCGGCGATTTGAGGGACCTCTTTGTGGGCGGCGATGAGCTCCCACCGTGTTGCCATATCCACTCCAAAGAAGCAGGGATGGCGAATTGGTGGGGCACAGATTCGCAAATGTATTTCCTTAGCCCCGGCTTTCCGCAACAAGCTGATTACCCTTGGCGTGGTGGTGCCCCGCACGATGCTATCATCGACCAACACAACTCGCTTGCCGTCCAATATCTCGGGCATCGGATTGAACTTGAGCTTGACGCCGAGCTCTCTGATTCGCTGATCAGGCTCGATGAAGGTCCGCCCCACGTAGCGATTCTTCAACAAGCCCTCGGTAAAAGGTATCCCCGACTCTATGGAATAGCCAAGGCCTGCTGCCGTAGCTGAGTCTGGGACGCCAATCACCAGGTCGGCATCCACCGGATATGCCCGGGCTAGTCTCGCTCCCATTGCTTGTCGTGCCGAATATACGCGTCGGCCCTCAATTATGCTGTCGGGTCGGGCGAAGTAGATATATTCAAAGATGCACAAGGCTCTATTCCCGTCTTGTTTCTCTTTATAGCTTCTCATCCCAGATGAATCGATGGCGATTACCTCGCCAGGCTCGACCTCGCGAAGGAATTTGGCCCCGATATGATCCAAAGCACAGCTTTCTGAGGCGATCACCCAGCCGCTGTCGAGGCGGCCTAAACAAAGTGGTCTAACACCTAATGGGTCGCGAACTCCGAAGAGGCTATCCTCGGTCATCAGCACCAGAGAGTAAGCGCCCTCCAGTCTCTTCATTGCGTATCTGATCTTGTTAGCCCATGTCTTTTTTGTTGAGGAGAGGATTAGATGGGCGATAACCTCAGAGTCCGTTCCAGTGGCGAATTTGCAGTGTTGCTGCTCAAGCTCATTATGCAGGTACTTGGCGTTGGTGATATTTCCGTTGTGCCCCAGGGCGATCTTGCCTGAAGGGCCTTCGGTTAAGATAGGCTGGGCATTAGCAATGCCGCTGGAGCCGGTGGTGGAATAGCGGTTGTGTCCGATGGCTATATTGCCCCATAGTCGGGCTAAGACCTCTTCGTTGTAGACCTGAGAAACCAGCCCTGTTTTGGTGTACACATGAATTCGCTTCCCATCAGCGGTGGCGATGCCAGAGCTCTCTTGGCCGCGATGTTGCTGAGAATATAGACCAAAGTAGGTGAGTCTTGCTACATCCTCGCCTGGGGCATAAACTCCAAAGAGGGCACAACATTCCTTCATCTTTTCATCTCTCCAACTCATTATATTGCCACCTTACTTTAGGGTCAATCTATCTAAACTTGCGCTCTAAGCCAATTAAGAGCGCCATCTATGGCTTTTTCTGCGATGCGAAGCCGATGTCCTGCTCCTTCAACGATGAGAATGTCCTTAGGTTCACCCGCACTTTCATAAAGCGCCCAGGCATCTTGTGGGTTGACCACATCATCCTCAGCGCCGTGGACGATCAGGAGAGGCCGTGGAGATATTTTTTTAATCCGACTTATTGGGCTAAGCTTACTGAAGCTGTCGAGCCATTCATCTACCGAGGGAGGAAAATTATCGTCCCTTATTATTCCAACACGGCGAAAATGCTCAATGGTGGATTTTGCCCGCGTGACATCGGTGACGAGGCGGAATTCAGCGGGACATGAGCATAAGACCAACGAGGAGACCCGTTGATCTTCTGAGGCAACGTAGACGGAGACCGCAGCGCCACCACTAAACCCCATTACGAAGATTTTTTCCTTTTCCACCTCTCTCATATTGTAAACATGGTCAAGGACGGTTTCGAGGTCTCTGGTCCATCCTGCAATATCGAAGTTGCCTCCGCTATCGCCTGTCCCTCTGAAGTTGAAGATAAATGTCAAGAACCCAGCTTTGGTGAATCTCTCGGCGAGAAAGGGATAACCGCGATCGCTGGAGTCTGGAATTCCTCTAGGTATACCGTGGCAGAGGATTAAGGCGGGGCAGGGATGCTGCGCTGGGATGTAGACCTCGCCAACGAGGTTAAAGCCATCCAATTCGAGAGAGATGCCCCTCCGCTTCATATCTACAACTCTATTTTAACACAATCATCTTCTAAACGACAATAAAAATCCACGGTTGAGGATGCAGAGGGGTCTCGCCTTGATACTTACTTTATTATAGCGTTTGGAAGGAGGTCTTTGGTGGTG
>CAZYLE010000141.1:0-4998 GCA_964648675.1 uncultured Dehalococcoidales bacterium | reverse complement strand
TTGCAGGACGATTCATTCAATCCCAAATTGAGGATGGTCTCCATCATCCCCGGCATTGACACACGCGCTCCAGAGCGAACGGAAAGAAGCAAAGGGGCCTTCTCATCCCCAAACTTTACCCCAATGACCTGCTCTATCTTGGCTATGCCTTCCTCTACCTGGGACGTCAGTTCTTCTGGGTAGGTCTTATTATGTGCGAAATAGAAACTGCACACCTCTGTCGTGATGGTAAACCCTGGAGGCACCGGAATTCCCATATTGGACATCTCAGCGAGGTTGGCGCCCTTACCTCCCAGGATATCGTTTAACTCCGCTTTCCCATCCGCCTTTCCATCACCAAAGAAGTAAACATATTTTGTCGTCATTCCGTCCTCCTTGCTGCCCCGTATTTTGTCCTTGAAAAATTTTCCTCTTCCTACCACGTCGGGAATTTGACTGCTCGCTGCATCTCCGGCTGTCCATTGCCGCAGCCACTAACGCGTCCGAAAACCACCCACCGCGTCACGTTCTCCTAGTGGCCGGTACCACAAGCACCATAATTATATACTAAACACATGGGGGGGGATCAGATGCTAACGCTTGGCCTTTGGCTTAATCTCCTCCTCGGCGATTTGATACGCGAAGCAAGCCCTCGGGCCTAGTTGACCTCCCATAGTCGCGCTGTAATCGTGCTGCAAGCAGCCACTTGTGGCGATAGCCGCCTGGCGGAGCAATCGATTAGTGGGCAAGTGTTCTTTCTATCATCCATGATCATGGATCTGAGGGGACGATACAAAGAACCTTTCACCTAGCGTTCAGCCTCGCAGGTGATTGATCAAATCGACTCCGAAGAATCGCTGGACAAATCGCTAGGTCGCTAATTCACTCAATAAACTGGACTTATGTGCAGGTTAGTGGTCTAGCACGTAGTGTGGTGATCGATGTATGCGGTTGCGCTAACGCATTGCTATATAGCTAATTCTGACAGCAGCTCTTACTATAAGACTGCCTGCGCCCTGCACTCTTAGCCGCCCGGATTCAAGATGAGCCGGTCAACAGCAGCCGATCCCACCTGTTCCCATGTCCACAACATAGGGTAGTATTCTATGTTGCGCCAAAGGTCGATCATGTCGCTGTAGTGCTGACTATAGGGATGACCGCTCTGGCCTGTGGTATGAACGGTGACGCTCCGTGTCAAATCGCTCAGGTCGACGATCATACGCATTGATGGCAACCCTATCACAGCGAAGTTGCCTGACGCCGTGCTCCACACGGTGTTGTTCACTGCGCATGTGCTGCCGCTAACGGCGAATGGACCGCGATTGACCATGCTCTCAATTAGACCAACCCCGCTTAGTCCCAGCGGGTAGCTGACAAAGGTCACAGTGTGCAGGTCGCCCCACCTCCAATCATTGCGATCTTCACCAAGCGCATCGACAGCGTTGGCATAACCTTCGCGGAACGAGCGAAGCAGGATATCGTCGCGCGATTCGACCACGTCCTCCGTTTCTATATCATCCCACCATGCATTGTTTGGTTCTTGCATCAGTAAGAACGTAGCCCACATATCTCTGTCACTACCATACGCTTCAATGTCCTCATCCAGCTGGTCGCTATACAGGTTGTCTATCAAGCCTACCCAGAACTGGGCATACAGCACCACTCGTGGGCTGTCCATATCGCACTGGTAGTCCCATTCAAGCAGCCAGTCGCGGGCTTCAGCTAGCTCAACATCTTCAAATTGCAGGTTGGCGAGGTAAGTCATGAGTTCTTCGGCACTGATTAGCTTGTTGTCGCCCTGAATAGCCTGGAAAGTGGCGATAGTGTGCGGTGCCTTCTCTTGCAGCAACTCGACAATCCGTTGGGCACGATATCCATAGTCCCACTCCTGGCTGATCACGTAGTTTGGCCCCTCGCCGAGCTCCTGCGCCAGTTGGTCATAGTACTCCAGTGGGACGAGCGCCTGGTTTGCCGTAGCAATATAGCCGCGTTCTGGGTTGAAAGTGCGTGGTAGACTGTCATACGGGATAAAGCCCTGCCATTCAAACTCGTCCGTCCAGCCGGGAACGGGCACCAGCCCGCTGTGATTCGCGGCACGGAGGGGAATGCGACCGGGCGTTTGATAGCCGATGTTGCCTTGTACGTCTGCATAGATGAAGTTCTGCGAAGGAACATCCCAATACTGCAAGGCATCACGGAATTCCTCCCAGTCGGTTGCTTCATTGAGGTCGAGAATTGCCCGACAGAGTGTGCCTGGGTCCAGAGCTGTCCAGCATACCGCCAGCGGATCATCGTTATTGAAGCCAAGGACCTCACCGGTTTCCTCATCTAGCTCATTATCATTGATGATTGGGCCGAGGTGCGTTTCACGAACCTTAATGGTGATTGGCTCTTCGCCGTCTCCGAAGCAGATCGTTTCATCACGGACAGTCATATCGCGCCACTGGCCATTCCACTCATATTGAAGCGGATTGTCGGGATTGACGCGGATCTGATACAGGTCGAGGACATCGGGACCCACGTTGGTAACCCCCCAGGCAATAGCATTGTTGTGGCCGATGATAACCGCCGGCGCGGCGGAAAAGGCAAAGCCCACTACATCGAGCTGCGGTTCCTCACTGCCATCGAGTGGATGGCAATGCAGGCCAATCTGGTACCAGATAGACGGCATCTGGACGCCCAGGTGCGGGTCATTGGCCAGCAGCGGCATACCGCTCTCGGTCATGCTACCGTCGACCACCCAGTTATTGCTGCCGATGCCTCGACCATCGCCGAAGCACAGACTTATATACGGCAAACCACTGCCCGCAAGCAACATATCCACGTCGGCAACTGATGCCGTGCTCCCCGCGCTAGAACTACCGGTTGACCCCGCCACTGACAGGTCCTCTGGCTGGATGATAGTCGGCTTCTCACCATAAGGCCATGGAGGTGTCATCCACTGGTCGGTCATCTCCTGGCCGATAAGTTCGTACAGGGTGGAGCGGGCCTCTTCCCCGCTTGTGCCTGGCCCTAGATCCCATGCCATTACCTTGGCAAACACCAGCGTATCAATGGGCGTCCACGGTTCGATTTCGATGTCAGTGCCCACCAATTTCAGCACACTGTACTCTAGAGCAAGGTCGCCCGGTTTGCGGCTCGTTATGTAGGCGTTCACGCCATCGGCAAAATCCTGCAAATAGGCCATGGTCTCATCGTCGTAAATCCTTGCTTCTTCTTCCGCCACATGCCGCCAGCCCAGAGTGCGGATGAAGATATCTGTGGCGAGCATGTCATCATTCTTGCCGGTTAGCTCCTCGATGGTGCCGCTCCCGGTGTGTCGGAAGAACTCCATCTGCCACCAGCGGTCCTGCGCCTGTATGAACCCCTGGGCGAACATCAGGTCATGCATGTTGCTGGCGTAAATGTGCGGTATGCCCCACTCATCACGCAGGACTTCCACTCCGTCGCTCAGACCGGTGACCGCGATTTCTCCCCTATGCTGCGGCAGAGGTCCCCTGGTCAGATCGTAAAACATGTAGTAGCCAACGGCTACAACGACCACGATCAAAACCGCAACGACAATCAAGATAATCTGGATCACCCTCCTGGCGCGAATCCCTTTCATCACTAATCCCCCTTGTCACAGCATTTATATTAGCGAATGGGGTGCCGAGAAAATGAGACGAAAATATCCGATACAGATTTTGGTTCGTTTTATTGAACACATTTCAACAGTGCTTTAGTCGTTTAAATGTAGCACAATGCATGTAGGCTGTCCAGCAGGGCGAACTTGGAGAAACAAAGTAAGCCACGAATATCGCAGCCTTAGACAGACGCAGGCCGATTCAATAGTAAGCATGCGTATATGCTTAGAAGGTCGAATCCAGTCAAGGAGGCAGTCTCAGCCTGAATATATCGTCCCTCTGCCGAGTTAGCGATAGCGTGCAATTGGCGGGCACAGGCAACGCTCCCTGCCGATGCGCAGCTTCCAGTACTCCGTCAGTCGTTGGTCACCATACACCATCCTCGACAGAACCTTATCCTCATCATCGCTAAACGTGATGCCGTCCCGCACGCACATCGTTCTACTTCTTTAGTGCGTCCAGGACTTGCTGGAAATAGGAGTTGGCAAACTGCAGATAGGTATCAAGCGGCAGCAGTTCACGACTCACTGTCGCCAGGGTCTCAGGTGACATCTTGCCCTCCTGCACCAGTTGGCGCCCGGCCTCCCTCGCCGCCTGAAAGATGTCTTGCACCGGCGCACCCCACTCCGTCATCGGCTTCAATGCCTCCCCATGAGGCCTAAGCAATGCTCCAGCAAATTCCATCGCTCCATTCTTGCAAAAGGCCTTAACGTGGGCGAGGAGCGGGTCGAAGTTTTCCAGCTCCCAGAAGCCACAGTTAGATACCAGCACCAGCTTGCGACTATTGCCCCCGTCTCGCCCCAGATGCCGACAGTGATCGTCGCGAATCTCGATGAACGGCTGCGCCCCCGGGATCATTCGGTCCAGCAAGTTCTTCATCGGGCCAGACATGCCATCCACATACAGCGGGGTTGCGAGCACCCAGATATCGGCCTGGCGCATTTTGGGGAGCAGCATCTTCATATCGTCTTTCTGAGCGCACTCTCCCGGAGTCTTGAGCCAGCAATTGAAGCAACCAAGGCAAGGATTGATCTTGAGCTTCCTATTGTAAAAGAGCTCGACTTCCGCGCCTGCCCCTGTCATCCCCTCAAGGAACGGGTTGAGAATCAAGGCTGTATTGCCCTTTTCCATCCTGGGGCTAGAGTTAAATGCCAGTACTTTCATGTCCCTTTTCTCCTCTTCTTTGCGTCAAGTGATTCCCGGTAGGGTAACAGCAATCAATTTCGGCTCGCAGATATGCAGACGAACTATGGATTCGCATAATCCCCTCCATCTTGTCGTATTGTTGCATCTCACTCACTACCTGTCAAACGTACTGCAGGCACACCGTTGACCGCTTAAAGAATGAATCTGTTAATATCTGAATTCCCATACCAGAATATTGAACAGTTCG
>CAZYLE010000140.1:0-5000 GCA_964648675.1 uncultured Dehalococcoidales bacterium | reverse complement strand
ACATTGCGGGCGGCGCAGCGGGAGCCGGAGAAGTATCAGGAGTTGATCGTGCGGGTAGCGGGGTACAGTGCCCACTTTGTGGACATCAGCCGCAAGACGCAGGACAACATCATCCAGAGGACGGTGCAGGGGCTGGGATAGAGATAGGCTAGTGATAGTGGTTCGGGCCCTCCGCTGGAATCGGAGGGCCTGTTATTTTTTTGAGAGATTTCGGACAGTGGTAAGTTAGCATGATGTTGGTATGGATAAACACAGATATTTGACAAAGTAGCTTGGAAATAACACAATATCAATGCCTTGACGTATATAGATACATGAAGGGGGGGTCGTTAGCGGAGATAGTTATAAAATTTATATGTGGTTATGCGTATAGCATAAGAAACAAACAAAGGAGGTATCATGCTTAGGACACCTGAACAGTATGTAGAAGACCTGAGAGATGGAAGGGTGGTTTACCAGGATGGTGAGAGGGTAGCAGATGTACCCTCCTTACCAGCTTATAAGAGAGCGGTGGAACACGCCGCTTCAGAATACTATATAGCTCTTCAGCCTGAGAACCGTGAGCTATTCAATGTGGTAAAGGATGGGGAAGAGTATCCCTTTGTTTATCACGTGCCTAAGACTGGGGAAGACCTGCAGAGGCGGAGGCTGATTATTCAGACATTGTTTCGCTCGGCTGCCGGGGGCACGAAGTTCACCGGAATTGATGGACTGAACGGAATTGCTTACAGCGCCAAAAAGATGGACAATGCGATAGGCACTAATTATGCCGAGCGCGTTGAGGACTTCCGCACTTATTGCCAGAAACATGACCCCGGCATTGTTGCCACCATGACTGACGTGAAAGGCAATAGGAGCTTACACCCCGAAGACCCCAGGCAGGCGCACCCAGACTTCTATGTCAGGATCGTTGATCGAAGCAGCGATGGTATCGTCATCAGGGGTGCCAAGGTTCACATTACCGACGCCATTTATGCCAACTGGCTAGTAGTGTTGCCCTCCCGCAACCACGATGAGCCGGCCAAAGATTACGCTGTGGCCTGTGCCGTACCATGCAATGCCAAAGGGGTTATTTTCATTGGCACTATGTCAGATCAGGGGCAGCCTGGTGCACACCCGATGATTGTCTTTGACGACGTTTTTGTTCCCTGGGATAAGGTTTTCCTCGCCGGGGAGTGGCAGTTTTCAAGGGAGGTAGCGATGTCATTCGCGCGATACCATCGCCTTACTGCCGCCACCTATAAGACGGTTATGCTCCAGGTGGCTGCGGGGACTGCCATGTTAATGGCGGAACACAATGGACTAACCCGTGCTACCCGTATTAGGGATATGCTGGCCTGGCTTGCTATGTATGCCGAGGTAAATGAGGCCCTGGGCAAGGCAGCGGCTTTAGACGCTACAATAGACCCGGAGATAGGTCTGGCGGCGCCCAATCCGGTCTATACCAATTGTGCTAAGTTCTGGTTTGCCGAAAATTGGCATCAGGCAGTCAAGTACCTTCAGGATATAACCGGTGGGCTTCCAGCCACCATGCCTTCGTTGAAGGACTGGGACAATCCAGAAATACGCCCTTATCTGGAGAAGTATCTTCAGGGTGCTGCGGAGTATCCCGCTGAGGAGAGGATACGACTTATGAACGCGATGAACCGTGAGGCCTCCTCTTTCATGGGACTGCTTACCATTCACGCTGAGGGGTCTTTGGCAGCTCAGCGAATGACGGTCTATATGCAGGCCGATTGGGAGCGGTATAAGGCTGCGGCCAGGCATTCTCTGGGGATTCCCACAGACCATCCTGATTTCAAGGATCTACCTACCGAGCCACTATATAAATTACCGGAGTAAGCTAATACTTGGAGGAGTTAGGTGCCCAAGACGTGATTCGTTAGTTGGCCTCGGGGCATCTGACCTGGACACGTGCCATTGCTGGTAACGCTATGTGCCGTATAATTATAGGGTTCGGATTCGCGTTCATCGGTGACTAACCGGTGGGCTAAGTATATTTAGGCATGCGGATACTAACAGGGAGACGGAAATGAATCTGGAAGGCAAAGTATCCATCGAAGTATGGCGTTTGACAAAACAGTAAGGGGGAAATTAGTGGGCAAATCAATCGAGGAAATTTCAAACAGAGCCTTTGAGCTGGGACGGAAGTATGAAAGGGAATGTACTGGGTGCGCACAGACCACGATCGCGGGCATTTTTGATGCACTAAATATTAAAAATGAGGATGTTTTCAAAGCGGCTAGTGGTTTAGCTGATGGACTGGGGTTAACTAGAGACGGGACTTGTGGCTCTCTAACGGGAGGAGCTATAGTGATAGGATATCTTTTCGGCAGGGAAAGGAAGGATTTTACCGATATGATGAAGCCGATGAAGTCCTACATGCTGTCAAAAAGGCTACATGACGAGTTTGTTGAAAAATATGGCACTTGCCGGTGTTACGACATTCAAGAAAGGCTTATGGGCAGGAGTTTCGACCTGTATGACCCTAATGAACTACAGGAAGCCATAAAATTCGGCATGTTCGATTATTGCTCAAAACTCGTTGGAGAAACAGCGAGGCTCGCAACCAGAATCATACTGGAGCAGATGGAGAAGGACTCTCAGAAGTAATGATGTCGTATAGTACAAGTTGTGATGGCGTCTATTGCAAGTTCAAATCTTCCTAAGATATTCGGGTCAATCAATGGTTAAAACTCAAGGTGTGTTTTTCAAGGCGGTTTTCACTTAGCCTTGAAGCGGGAGATGTAAGGCGGTAATGCGATAAGCTATCACGGACAGTGCGTGGAGTCCGCGACGTTGCACAATTCCCTCAACCAAGAGCCATCCTGCCTTAAACAGAGCTTCACCTGAGCGTTCTTGGGCATCTGGGAAGAGAGTAATATCCACAATGCCCGTCTCATCCGCGGCGCAGATATAGACAACCCTGGTCCCATCCCAAATAGGCGGGGTCTGGTATCTGATAACCCCAACCGCAAGTTTTACCCGGCGGTTGGCTGGCAGCTTTTTCAGGTCTTTGATTTTGGTGATGTCCTTAATCCGGCCATCTAACGAGTCCAGTGGGTGCCCGCTGAGGGGAAGACCCAGCAGGTCAAGCTCGTAGTGCTGCCTTAGCGCAGCGTCGATGGGTTGAGAAGAGGTATCGGTGGGATTTTCCCCGCCGATCTCGCCAAGGAAAGACATTTCATTCTGCTTACCATGACTACGCCTCTTATTGCTCGTAAGCAGGGAATCTAGCTGAGATATGAGTAGGCTCCAGTTACTGCAAATGGAGTCGAAGGCCCCAACCTTAATAAGATCTTCAATGGTCGGCCTGGGCACGTTCGTTCGCAGCAGAAAGTCCTCCAGACTACGGAATTGCCCATGCTTGTTCCTGGCGTTGAGTGTAGAAGCCAAAGCTGGGTTAGAGATCCCCTTGAGCTGAGATAGGCCTACCCTGATAGCTCCGTCCTCTAGGGAGTAGTGATCCATGGACCTGTTGATATCGGGTGGTAGCACATCGATTCCTTTCCACCTGGCATATTGCACCAACACCCAGGGTGGGTAATAGCCCATAGGTTGATTATTTAGGACGCTGACCAGGAACTCCGGCAGATAATGGCACTTGAGCCACAAGGTTTGATAGGTGGGAATGGCATAGGAGGCGGCATGACCCTTGGGAAAGCCATATGCGGCAAATGCTGAGACCTCTTCCCAAGCCGTCTGGGCAACTGCCTTAGGGACGCTGTTACCCAAGCATGAGGAGATAAAAGCCTCGCGTATCTTTTCCATCTCTTCGGGGGAGCGTCCATGGGTCATGGCCGATCCTGAGCACCTGCTCTTGATAGACCAGCTGGCCCAGGGTCTCCTTGAGCACTGGCTCCAATCTTTTATCCAGATAGGTCAGCGGCTGTTGCCCCTGTCTCACTTTAAGGTATTTCTCGTGCATCCTCGACTTCATGGGTCCTGGTCGGATGAGGGCCAGTAGCAGTATCAGGTCATCGAAGCGCTCGGGAAGCAGCCTACCTGCCATCTCCCGTTGCGCCGGGCTCTCCACCTGAAAGCAGCCGATGGTGTCTCCTTCTCGGTGCATGGCAAAGACCACGGGATCATCTCGGGGTATAGAGTCTACGTTTAACTCGATGCCCCGCGTTCTTCTCACCTCGGCCACCGTGTCCTCGATGACGTCTAAGGTGGGAACGGCCAGGATATCCATCTTGATGAGGCCCAGGCGCTCGACGTCGTCCTTGTCGAATTGAGTGATGACATCGCCGCCGCTGGACCATTGCAGCGGCACCCAGTCGGCAAGTCTGCCTGGCCCAATGACCAGACCTCCGAGGTGCACCGACAGGTGCCGGGGTAGGCCGTCCAGGGCTGAGCACAGCTTTAGAAAATCCCTGAACGCCGGGTTCCTGAGGGCTCGATTAGTCTTCAATTCGGGGAGAGTATCGATGCATTCCACGAGATCCTTTACCGATTGCCATCGGACACCTGCCTGGAGTGCTACTACAGCGCTCTCGGACAGGTTCAGTGCTTTGGCTACCTGCCGGATGGTGCTCTTGGCCTGAAAGGTGTTGATGGTGGCCACTGCTGCCACGTTGTTCCTGCCGTACTTGCTGGTGATGTATTCCTTCACCTCATCCCGCCTGGTGCGTTGAAAGTCGAGATCGATATCTGGCATCTCGCGGCGCTCCTGGTGCATGAAGCGCTCAAAGAGCAGGTCGTACTCCAGCGGGTTCACATTGCTGATGTCTAGGCAGTAAACCACCAGGCTATTGACCGCGCTGCCGCGGCACTGGTAGCGGATGCCTCTTTCCCTGGCGAAGCGGGCAATGTCCCACACCACCAGGAAATAGGTCTCAAAGCCCAGGAAGTTGATAACTTCAAGCTCATGCCCCAGGCGGTTCAGGATCGCTGAACTAAGACTTCCATACTTGTGTAAGGCTCCCTCAAAGGCCAACTTCCTCAGGTAGCTCTGCGCGCTGTGTGCGGTGGGAAGTGGGAAAACGGGAAATTTGGGC
>CAZYLE010000139.1:0-5015 GCA_964648675.1 uncultured Dehalococcoidales bacterium | reverse complement strand
TCTTCGCCCACCCCCCCCCCTGGGAGTTCCTCTTTGGCACTAAGTGGTACCCGGTTTCTGAGCCGCCGACCTTCGGCATAATTACCTTCTTTGTTGCCACGCTATGGGTTACACTGGTAGCCACAGCCATCGCCGTCCCCGTGGGTGTTGGCTGTGCCGCATACCTGTCGGAAGTAGCACCGTCAAAGCTAAGAGAAACCCTGAAGCCAATCATCGAGATGCTGGCCGGAATCCCATCGGTGATGATGGGTTTCATCGGGCTGATGCTGCTTTCACCTCTGGTGCAAAGCATTTTCAATCTGAACACAGGGCTGTGCGGTCTCACCGCCGGGATCATGCTGTCATTGATGAGCCTGCCTATCATCATCAGCGTATCGGAGGATGCCCTCAGGGCAGTTCCCAATGAGTACAGAGAGGCGTCCTACGCCTTAGGTGCTACCAAGTGGGAGACCATCAGGCATGTCTGCATTCCAGCAGCCCTCTCCGGTATTGCCGCCGCCATCATGCTGGGAGTAGGGCGTGCCATTGGTGAGACCATGACGGTGCTCATGGTCGCTGGCGGCGCCCTTGCTGTACCCCATCTGCCAACGGAGCCGATGATGCCAATGACCGCCGCCGTCGCCTCCGGCATCGGCAATGCTGTTCGCGGTGGCCTGCAATACCAAGCGCTATTTGCCATTGGTCTAATACTATTTATCATGACACTATCGGTTAACCTCATTGCCGATAGGATTCTTGAACGGCAGAAGCAAAAGTTTGGCAGCGCGGGAGGGAAATGAGAGCTGGAACTTTGTCACCACGACAACTATCGCAGCGGGCTGCCTTCGGGATGCTCATGCTCGCCACCATTGTCGTGGTGGGCTCTGTTCTGTTTATCATTATCCTAATAGCCACCAGCGGCGCCGACGCCATCAGTATTGAGTTTCTTACTCAGCCCCCTTCGCAGGCAGGAAAAGCCGGCGGCATTCTCCCCGCCATTGTCGGCACCATATTCCTCATGCTTGGCACCATCCTGTTCTCGCTACCGGTCGGCGTACTGGCGGCAATCCATCTCACCGAATATGCCCGTGACAACTGGCTGACCAGAACCATCAACCTCGCTATCATGAATCTGGCTGGCGTGCCAAGCATCGTCTACGGCCTTTTTGGGCTAGGTGTCTTCGTACTAGCCATGAATTTTGGCATGTCACTGCTTTCAGCCAGCTTGACCCTGGCGTGTCAAGCCCTGGCGATGACCATCACCACCTCGCGGGAGGCGATACTTGCTGTACCCAAGGAGCACAGAGAGGGCAGCCTGGCCATAGGAGCGACGAAATGGCAGACGACACGGTATGTCGTCCTGCCTCAGGCGCTGCCAGGCATTATCACCGGGGCGGTACTGGCGATGAGCCGCGCGGCCGGTGAGACAGCTCCAATCCTGGTGGTTGGCGCGGCCTTCCTCCTGCCGGGCCTGCCCCAGTCGCCCTTCGACCAGTTCATGGCTTTACCCTATCACCTGTACACGGTAGCGGCCCATGTTCCCGGCATGCCCAAGAGCACGATGTGGGGTGTGGCCCTGGTCTTACTGGTAGTGGTTCTATTCTTCAACGTTCTGGCCACCGCAATAAGACTGCGGGCGCGTCGACAGAGGTACGGCTGATGAATGCAAACCAGGTCTCATCCAACGAAAAGACGGCCGCTAGCGACAAGACGAAACTCAGAACGCAAGGGGTGAACCTATACTACTGGGATTTCCAGGCGTTAAAAAACATCACTCTGGATATCCCTGAGCACGCCATCACCGCCGTTATTGGTCCATCTGGCTGTGGCAAGTCGTCTTTCCTTCGTCTCTTTAACCGAATGAACGACCTCATAAGGGGGGCGAGGGTGGATGGGCGTGTCGAGCTTGATGGCGTGCCGGTTTATGAGAGCACCATCGATGTCGTCGAACTAAGAAAAAAGGTGGGGATGGTGTTCCAGAAGCCCAACCCCTTCCCCATGTCAGTGTTTGATAATGTGGCGTTCGGCCCCAAGCGACATGGCAGGAGAAACCGCAGCGAGCTCGAAGATATAGTGGAAACCAGCCTTCATCAAGCAGCACTGTGGGACGAGGTAAAGGACAAGCTAGGCCAATCGGCCCTGTCACTTAGCGGGGGACAACAGCAGCGGATGTGCATCGCTCGGGTGCTGGCAGTGGAGCCAGAAGTCATCCTGATGGATGAACCCTGTAGCGCCCTTGACCCAGTGGCAACTCTCAAGATCGAGGACCTGATGAGAAGTCTCATTGAGGACTACACCATTGTCATCGTCACACACAACATGCAGCAGGCAGCGCGGGTGTCCGATATGGCTGCCTTCCTAATGATGGAAGAGGACAGGTCGGGGGTACTGGTCGAGTACGGCCCCACGTCTCAGCTATTCACCAATCCCAAGGACAAACGTACCGAGGACTACATTACTGGCCGATTTGGATAGACGCCTATGGAGGTTTCAGTCATGGAGATAAGAACAACATTTCGCAAACGGTTGAAGGAGATCCAGGATGATTTGCTCGCCATGGGAAGCATGGTAGAGAAGGCCATCAGCCGTTCCATTGAGGCCCTCAAGAAACGAGACCTCGCCATGGCGAAGCAGGTAATTGCCGATGATCTGAAGATAAATGAGAAGCGATTTGATATAGAGGAGAGGTGTATCCAGCTTATCGCTACACAACAGCCCATGGCCAGTGACCTCCGCACTATTATCTCCGTGCTTTTCATCACATCTGAACTGGAGCGGATAGGTGACCACGCCGAGGGCATTGCCAAGATCGTGGTAATGATAGGAGATGAACCGCCACTAAAGCCTCTTATCGATATTCCTCGTATGACAGAGAAGACCAATGATATGCTGCGCCGCAGCCTGAATGCTTTTGTCAATCGGGATGCTGACGCCGCCAGGCAAATCGTTGTTGAAGACGACGAGGTGGATGGACTTTATGACCAGGTGTTTCGTGAGCTACTCACCTTCATGGCAGAAGACCCGAGGACTATTACCAGAGCTACCCGCCTCCTCTGGGTAGCGCATAACCTGGAACGAAGCGCTGACCGGGTCACAAATATCTGCGAACGCACGGTCTTTATAGTCACCGGTAAGATGGTGGAAATAGGGGCCTCAAAGTACTAATATCCGAATATATATTTGATTGAAGGGTAGTCTGCACGAACCACGGAGCGCCCTTTGAGGCAGACAGGAAATTCCGTCTTACGGACAGGGCGGATGGAATGAATGTATAGTCGGAATGAACGCCACCCTTCCGGTTCATAGCCGTAAGGCCTATGGGCTATCTGACTGCTGAGATTGCCAGAAACGGAAGGCTATAGCCCAAGCTGCCTGGAGATGATCAACTCTTGGACCTCAGTAGTTCCCTCGGTAGTGTGGTAAAGTATAGCATCACGGAAGTAACGCTGTATTGGTGACTCAGCCAAATAGCCAGCGCCAGCATGGATTCGCATTGCCTCTTCCGCAGTTCGTATAGCCACCTCAGAAGAGAAGGCCTTTGTCATGGGTGCTTCTTTGCGGCATTCTTCTCCCTGGTCATAAAGCCAGGCAACTCGGTAAAGCAGCCATTTGGCTGCCTCTATTTCAGTGGCCATGCGCGCTAGTTTAAAGGAAATAGCCTGAAAGCTCCCTATCGGTTGACCAAATTGTTGTCTTTCCTTGGCATACCTTAGCGAGGCTTCAAAAGCAGCTTCAGCGAGTCCGAGGCTACGGGCACTATGTGATATTCTAGCAGAGTTCAATGCCTCCAACATATACCTGAAACCTCTGCCCTCTTCTCCAATCAGATTATCACAAGATACAGGACAGTCTTCAAATACAAGCTCAGCAGTGGCAGCAGAATGGTGCCCCAATTTCCTCATCTTATTGGTGCTGAAACCAGGAGCGCCCTTTTCTACAATAATGGTGCTTATTCCCCGACTGCCTTGACTTTTATCGGTCGAGACAGCCAATGTGACGTAATCACAGATTTGCCCATTGGTAATATAGATTTTGCTACCGTTCAATATATAGTGGTTGCCATCCCTCTTAGCAGTAGTCTCAATAGCGGCGGCATCTGAACCGGCATTAGGTTCAGTAAGACCATAGGCAAAGATTTTCTCTCCCTTAATGGCCGGGACTACAAACTTCTGCTTTTGCTCCTCGCTTCCATGGACCAAGATGGGATAGGTGGAAAGCCCAGATTGAACCATCAGCCCAGACGTGATACCAGAGCAAACTCGGGCCAGCTCCTCCACCATGATACACGTACCAATTTCACCTAATCCTCCCCCTCCATATTCAGTTGGAAAACCAGGACAAAGATAGCCAAGTTTTCCCATCTTGGAGAACAGCTCCGTAGGACAAGTCTCATCTTCCTCAGCCTGGTCTACAATCGGCGCCACTTCATTCTCAGCAAAGTCTCTGATTGCCTGTCTAAACATGCTATGCTCTTCGCTGAATTCAAAGTCCATGGCCTACCTCCTTGCATATCCTATCAGTGGGTTCTCTTCTTTAACCGGGTACGCTAGCTGGAATTGCCGTTTGGCCAAATTGTAGTTTTGGGATCCCCCATTGTCAAATGCACCGCGATTCCGCAAAATACACAACGCCCCTATCTATTACCCCCTTTTGACTACCCACACCTTCCCCCCTTTGACTACTCACATATTCCCCCCTTTCGTAAAGGGGGCAAGGGGGATTATCTGAGAGAGCCTAGGTTAACAATCATGATGTTTTAAGATAGAGAGGTATTCGAGAATCTAAAATCCCCCTAAATCCCCCTTTTATAAAGGGGGACTTCACAATCCATTATTTCGAACACCATAATATTTGCTGTGTTCCTTGAAAGCTAAACAAGTGGCCTCTCGTAGCATTATGACGAGATGACCATCATCAGTATCTATTTCATTGATAATAAATAGAGTAGGACGGTTCTATATGTTGGCTACCCAATTACCATAGATAATCTTCCCTAACCTTACCATTACCCATACCTTCCCCCTTTCTACTACCCA
>CAZYLE010000138.1:0-5062 GCA_964648675.1 uncultured Dehalococcoidales bacterium | reverse complement strand
TTGCCAGCCATTCCTTAAGGTTATCTTCAAACGGTACATTAATTGTTTTCGTTTTGGCTATTAATAGCTCCTTGCCCGTCCAAACTGAAAAAAGACATCTAACGATCGGTTTCGATATTAGATTTACGAGGCTCAAGCGGCTAAATAAAGGCTCCACTTCAGCACCATCGTATTCAAAAAATAATGGCAAGTCTCCTGTTATATGAATGCGAAACGCATTGTCGTTTGGGTCTGGCCTTGATGACCCGGCCACACATATAATCAAGCTCTTCACATAAATTCGTGAAAGAGCGTAGTATTCGTGCGTGAATATATCATAATCGGTCATGGCTTTCAACCCATAGCTATCGTGTCGAATAAAGGTTCGTCTCGGCTTCAGAAAAATCAACCGCCATTGCAGGTTATTATCCACTCCGCCCTATCTTCAATAAGGAAGAATTTTATCTGACTTATGGTAACATCAGATTGCATTGTCGCAAATATATGCTTTACAGAGGCAATGCTGTTTGTAGTGAGAGTCTCTTCATACGTTGATGTATATCCTTCGTGAGGCGCACTGTTATTTATTGGGTATGTAAAGAGGCTCATCTTCTTGAAGCGCTGGGCTGGCGACTGTACAATGGCGGTTAATGGGATAAGGATTTCAAAGCCTGCATTTGTGCCCAGTAACATGGTAAAGGAAAGGAGAAAAATATAGATGGGCATGCCTCTTGAAGGAATAAGGGTCCTCGATTTGACCCAGTACGCATTTGGCCCACGTACTGCCGGCTTCCTTGCTGAGATGGGCGCTGATGTTATCAAAATAGAAAATACCCAGGGCGGTGACCCTGTGCGTGGGGTGCTGGCCCTGAAAGGGATACCGATGTATGAGGGCAGGTTCAATGCGTACTTTGAGCAGAACCACCGCGGGAAAAGGGGTATTGCTGTGGATTTACATCATGAGAAAGGGCGCGAGGTAGCATATAAGCTGGTTGAGGAATCGGACATTTTTGTAACCAATCTGAGGATCGGCAGTCTGGAGAGATTGGGGATGGACTATGAGACCCTTTCTGCGCTCAATCCCAGACTAATCTATGCTCTTGGCACCGGATGGGGGCTCAGGGGCGCGGCGCGGGACCGGGGCGCTTTTGAGGCTACCGGCTTTGCCCGGTCGGGATTGGTGACCAGCTTTGCTGAACCTGAGTTACTTCCCCCGCAGTGCCCACCGGGTGTTGGTGATTACACCGCAGCAACATTTCTGGCATACGGCATTATGCTGGCCCTTTTTCACCGGGAACGAAGCGGTGAGGGTCAGATGGTGCATACATCCCTTTTGGGGAGCCTGATGAAGATCGGTTCCTTGTGTATCGACACTTCGCTTGCTGCCGGACGGGACATGGTTGGAGTGCCCCATGATGCTGAGAATGCCTTTTACAATTGCTACCAGACCAAGGACAAGGGGTGGATACAATTGGCAATTTTGCAGGATGAACGCTCATGGTCCGAATTCTGTGAAACAATGGGCATTCAACATCTGGAGGACGACCCCAGATTTAACACTACTGAGGCCAGGGTTGAAAACCGAGTAGCTCTTATATCCATACTGGATGGGTTGTTCCTTACCAAAACTCAGCATGAGTGGGTCGAGCGACTTGAGAAACATAAGTTTGCCTGGGCGCCGGTTCAATACTTCACCGAGCTGGATTCCGACCCGCAGATACTTGAGAACGACTATATTGTGACCCTGCATGACCCTGAGGCTGGAAACGTCAAAGCAGTGGGGGTCAGTATTGATCTGAGCAAGACGCCGGGTAGAATAGGAAGCAAGGCTCCAGAGCTGGGCCAGCACACCGAGGAGGTACTGCTGGAGCTGGGCTACACCTGGGATGACATCGTTTCCATGAAAGAACAGAATGTAATCCTTTAGGTGGCTGAAATTGTATAAAGGTTAATTCAATGACTTACATAGTATTATCTGTGATTACTCATGAATTTATGGTGTTTACCTGAGAGGATGAGGCCGGGAACAGCGCAATAGGGCGGAATACTAGAAACATATATATATAAACCATTGCACTTTGCTCTCAAGGCACAGTTTTTTATTCAATTCCTGGCCTTATCACATTGCCTCCTGAGGTCTCAGTCTTGTGAGCACAACGTGCCACAGGTACAACCTCAGCACTGATGCATCAAACAAACCTGACCTTCGGGGTCGCTATTCACCTGCCAATCGCACTTACTATCATTGACCGGAACGGCGGTCATAAAATCGGAAATAATCTTTGCCCACTCAATATCTCCGGTCTGGCCATCAGCAGTGGGCCACTCTCCGTACTCGTTGTGGTAAGCGTCCAGGGCATTCTGGATGGCGTCTCTGGCTTCAGTGCAAGACATAGACACCGTCGGCAGCGGGGTGGGCTTTGGTGTAGGAGTGGGTATAGGTGTTGGTGTTGGCGTTGGAATGGAAACAATCACAAAATAAGCGTAGATTGTCTTGTCGGAATCCATAGTTATAGTAATGGGGTTTTCACTCCCACTGGCATCACCATTCCAGTAGTCAAAGCTCCAACCAGACGCAGGTTCGGCGGTAATTGTTACGGTGTCTCCGTCATGAAAGGTGGCAATGCTTGGGTCAACGCTGCCCTGGCCATCTGCTGCGTCGGTAGACAAACGCCATATTGTCTTCGTTGTTTCTCCACCGCATGCCATCGACAATAGAGATACTATAACGAGCGTAGCTGCCATTATCTGCCATTGTTTAATCATTATTCACCTCTTGGAGCGTCTTTTCTACATTCGATTTTTAACCTTACCATGTTGCATCCTAATCAGCCCGACACTAGACTTTATCACCAGTATTTCCATTCTGTCTATATTTCATAGTGGTCTGTACACTGCTCATTATAGTACCGCACGTCAAAGTTAACGGATTGGTCAGGGCCCAGGTCACCTATGTAGTCCAACCACGTATCAAGTTTTTTATTCGTAGCATTGTACCACTTAACCTTGATAAATACCTTCGCTAACATGTGCATCGCTAGTATTCTTGGCCATACCAGTTATAATGGCAATCGCAGTACCCAGATATGAGCTTGCAGCCCTCGCTATGATGCAAATTGACGGAACAATAGAATTTCTAGCGAGTTCTAACTCCATTTCTCACTTACCTAATAGGTCTCCAACTAGGCTTCCGACATACTCGGCTATGGCTGGCGCTGCTGTCAGGCCGGGGGACTCAATCCCGATGAGATTTATAAGTCCTGGCAGGCCTTTATCCGTTTCATCCCTGATTACGAAGTCCTTGATGTCTTCTCCAGGCTTCTGAAGCTTTGGCCTGATCCCGGCCATTTCAGGTTCCAGGTCGTCATACTCGATGAAGGGCAAGAACGTCCTTACCGAATCATAGAAGAGCTGTTTGTTCTGCGTATCGACAGAATAATCTATGCTATCTACGTACTGGACATTAGGTCCCAGTCTCATTCTACCTTCTAAATCGAGTGTTGTATGGATACCGACTCCGGCCAATTTGGGCGGTGGCACTGGATATATTAATCTGCTAACCAATCTGCTTTTAGCATTGCTTACACTGAAGTAGTCCCCTTTGCAGTAATGTAGCTTATAACCTGCTTCGACTATGTCAATCCCAGCCAGCTCGGCCACCCTATCACAGTGGAGACCGGCACAGTTAATTACGATTCTGGTGACAAAGGTGAATATTCCCGTGCCGTCCTCAATCGTAACTCTGTAGCCATCTACTGTCTTCTCTATCCCAACCACTTCTGTTCGGTAGGCTATCCGAACCCCCTCTTCCTGCAGTCTGGCGACGAAGTGTCTCATCAACGCATGGCAATCGATGATGCCGCTTGACGGCGACAGAATTGCCGCAACCCCTTCTACATTCGGCTCCAGTTCTTTTATCTGGCGTTTTGACAGTATCGCCAGGTCCTCTACGCCATTTCTTTCGCCTCGCTCCAGCAGTCTTTGCAGCTCCGCAGTTTCGTCATCAGTTGCTGTCACTATCAGCTTTCCCAATCTTCTATGACCAATGCCATACGCTCTACAAAGCTGGTAAAGCATGCGGTTTCCAGCGATGCACATCGTTGCCTTGAGTGAGCCCTGCGGGTAGTATATGCCGGTGTGAATAACCCCGCTCTGCCTGCTGCTTGTCTCCAGGCCGAATGTCTCATTCTTCTCTAGTACGTAGACTTCCCTATCTTCGCTGGCTACTTGTGCCGCTATCGCCAGCCCGACAACGCCAGCCCCAATTATGGTGATATCAACTTCGTGCATCATGCTACAGCGCTTTCTGTTGAAGAAATGCTATCAACTGAATTTATTCCGAAAATAGATTTATACCGTTCACCGTGCTCCCTTCGATGAACTCAGGACAGACCTGTCGAAGGGCCGTTCATGGTTCGACAAGCTCACCACGAACGGTATCGGGCACAGTCTATTTTCATGGCTTGTTATAGAATAACCGCCAATGAGTGTTTGTTAATACTCTGCAAATTAGTGTTTGGATTTTTCTATATCCCAATTGTAACTACTTAAGTCATCAATTATAGTATGAGAGAAACGGAGCCACTCCCTGCTGGCTAAGAGTCCACGCCTTTGCCACGGAATAACTTGATAATCTCCCTCATTCCTATAGTTGAACCAACGGTAATCCAGATCAAACAGGCATTATCGGCAATGAGCATAATCCATGCTGATTGATTTATATGGATGATCATCAAGGGGACGGCTCCCACCGCGCCGCCAGCAATGCCTAATATAAAGGCTAAGCCCAAACTCCGGTTAAGTCCGAGCCACACCAGCGCACCCGCGCAAATGGCCAAGCCTGCCCCCATAAGACCGACCAGGAGAACCTGATCGAAGGCGAAATACTGAGTCACTTCTGCCAGTGTGCGCAAATCCGCACCGCTAAAGGCATGATATTGGTAAGCGGCGATCTGCTCTCGGAAAATAGCAGCCAGAATTCCATAGATAGTGAAAAGGAAAAAGCCGGTATATATCAGCCTGGAGCTAATCCGCATTCTTCGGCTTATATCTTGACTCACTGCTGTCCTCCTCGTCTGGCTCT
>CAZYLE010000137.1:0-5110 GCA_964648675.1 uncultured Dehalococcoidales bacterium | reverse complement strand
AGAGAAATCGTATTCTTACTTCTTCAGGCTCATTTTTCGATTAGAAAAGACTGTGTCAAGTTGATTGGCGGTGGGCAAGATGGCTGGCAGGCAATCAACTCAGTTACCAGGCCTTTCCATGCGCCACGTGACAACACCTCTTGCAGCGTATGGAAAGGGAAGCCCCATAGATACTGGCACATTCCAGCCATATTTAGTAGTCTCAAGAAAATAAGAGAGCTCGCAGGCGACTCAACAGTGCCTCTTCTTCCTCAGGTAAAATAGTACGAGGGTCGAGTAACAGGAGGTCTTTCTCAATCCGCCCGATGACCACAGGCGAGTCCCTGCGCAGTTGGTCAGCCAGTTGGTTAACTTTGCCTCTGCCTTTGATAGCCACCAGGTGGGTTGGTAGGGTGCCCCCGGGGAGGCTACCGCCCCCTACCATCGATTCCCCTTCCACTACTGAGGCCACATCGCCGAGCAAGCGGCTCCATTTGTGTGCTCGCTTTTCTATTTCCTCAACGGATGCAGAGATCATACGCCACACCGGGATCTTGCTTTCTGCCTCACCCTTTAGATAGTGTCGCAGGGTGGCCGCCAGCCCGGCCAACCTTATCTTGTCGATTCGCGCCGCGCGGGCTAGCGGATGCCTTCGCAGCCTGTTGACAAGTGAACTCTGACCCACAATAATCCCCGCTTGTGGTCCACCCAGAAGCTTATCCGCGGAGGACATGGCCAGCCCTACCCCAGCCGCAATGCTGTGCTGAAGCATTGGCTCAGGGCCCAACCCGAATTTGGTCGTATCCATGAGACAGCCGCTGCCCAGGTCATCAAGCACTGGAAGGTCATAGCGGTCCCCAAGCTGAATCAACTCTTCTAGCATCACCGACTGGGCAAAGCCCATCACCACGAAGTTGCTGGAGTGGACTCGAAGGAGAGCCGCGGTGCGGGGAGTGACTGCCTCTTCATAGTCCGATAGATAAGTGCAGTTGGTGGTGCCCACCTCCACCAGTTTGGCCCCGCTCTGGCGCATCACATCCGGTATACGAAAACCGCCGCCGATCTCCACCGCCTGCCCTCGGGAAACAATCACTTCCTTGCGTTTAGCCAGGGCGCTGAGTGCCAGGAGAACCGCTGACGCGTTATTGTTTACCACCAGGGCAGCCTCAGCCCCAGTCAACTGACAGAGAAGCGATTCAACATGGATTTGGCGGGAGCCTCGCTTCCCGCTATCCAAGTTGATCTCGAGATTGGTGTAGCCCTTAGCACACTCCTCCATAGCCACCGTCGCCTCTTCGCTTAACGGTGCCCTGCCCAGGTTGGTATGGAGAATAACACCAGTAGCATTGATCACGCGGCGCAGGCTGGGCTCTGCTATGGTATGCACCTGTGCACAGACCGATTCTGCCATCTGGTCAAACGCGGGTGCAGGTTCGCCCTGGGCAATACGCAGACGTACCTCTTCAAGGTGTTGCCGTATTACCCGCAGCACAAACGGGCGGGAATAGTCTTTCTCAAGACGCTGAATGCGCCCATCCAAGAGCAGCCTGTCAACGCTGGGAAGACTACGAAAATTCTTGTCCATTCCAGACGCAATCTAGCATACCCCCCCAAAACCTGTCAAACGGGTCTTTGCTGTGTCAACCCGTAGTAATTAACCAGCTTTGACAACATACATGCCTGCGACTTATACTAACCTTAAGCGGAAGAGTTTGTTTGGAGAGGAGGTGAGATCGATGATAAAGCAGCGGAAATGAGCTGTAGAGCTGCGAAGAGCGTGGCTCTTTGACATGTTGACAGCAACTATAAAAGGAGGACCTTTTGTCGCGTGCTTCACGTCTGTTGACGCCTGGTACATTGATCTTTGCCTCCGCACTGGTGATCGGTACCCTGGCGGCATTGTTGGTAAAGTGGGGAAACCCACCCAATATGGGGATATGCGTAGGCTGCTTCCTGAGAGACATTTCGGGAGCGCTGAACCTGCACAGCGCCGCGCCAGTACAGTACCTGCGACCTGAGATAATCGGATTCGTCTTGGGCAGCTTTATTGCTGCCTACGCCTTCGGCGAGTTTCGGGCTAGAGGTGGCTCCGCACCGATAGTCCGATTTTTATTGGGCGCTTTGGTGATGATCGGGATACTGATGTTTATGGGTTGTCCCGTCCGAGCGCTGCTCAGGCTCGCCGGCGGCGACCTCAATGCCATCCTCGGCCTTGCCGGCACAGCGTTCGGCGCCTTTATCGGTGTTCTCCTTCTCAAGAGAGGGTTTACCCTGGGGCGCTCGTCGAAGCTGCCAACGGCAGCGGGTTGGATAATGCCGATGATAATGTTAGGCCTTCTGATTTTGGCTATCGTTGCGCCCAGCTTTATAAGCTATAGTACCTCTGGCCCAGGCTCCATGCACGCCGCGCTGATAATCTCCCTCGCCGTAGGACTCTTGGTGGGAATACTTGCCCAGCGAACCAGGATGTGTTTTGTCGGCGGCTGGCGCGACCTGTTCCTTGTCAGAGACACCTACCTTTTTAAAGCAATAGCTGGCCTTTTCGCTGCAGCGCTCTTGGTAAACCTCATCCTCACCTACGGCTTTGGTGGCGGGTATTTCTCCATCGGCTTCGAGGGCCAGCCCGCTGCCCATAGCAACCACTTGTGGAACTTCCTTGGCATGACCCTCGTCGGAATCGGAGCGACACAACTCGGTGGCTGCCCACTGCGCCAGTCGGTCCTCAGCGGTGAGGGAGACACCGATGCCGCAGTGACCGTTCTCGGCCTGCTCGCTGGCGCCGCTGTGGCCCACAATTTCACCCTGGCAAGCTCTGGCGCGGGGCCGACCAGCCTTGGGTCATGGGCGGTGGTTTCAGGGCTGGTAATATGCATAGTCCTTGGCTTGCTCATGGGAGAGAGGGGAATACTCGCCGGCTTCCTCAAACGCCAGAAGGCTTGATAGCGAGGGGAGGTATTTATGAGCTTACTAAAACGAAAGAAAAGGTCGCCGTCAAGGGGTGACGGGCTGGTCATATTCAACGATGTTCACGAAGCTCTGAAGGCGGAGCAGGTTCTCAAAGAAGCAGGCTACACCGTCAATCTGGTTGCGCCGCCCCTGGCTCTGCGAAGGGGTTGCGATTTAGCCCTGGAAATAAATCTGGTGGAGCAATTCGGCATCGAGCGGACTTTCAAGGAAAAGGACGTTTTACACGTAGACATCGTTCCGCTGGGAACGAAGAATTCACAGCTCCTGGAGGTTGTCAAGACAACCGATTTCGGCGACTGGGTTATGGTCAAGGCAGGCAATATGAAGGTCACCTTCGATAAGGAGAGTGGCGTCATTGTAAACACCTCTGGCGGTGGCTGTCCCGACATTCCCTATCTCCACGCCGAGTTGATCGATAAGAAGCTCTCCGCAGCACCAGACCCCAAGGAGATCGGCTTTACCCTGTGTGCTTTGATGCTACACCGGGCACTTGAAGAGTGCCTGCTTCTCTGGAAGGGAGGGGCGCAGTCATGATGCTCCTTGCTGGAACATTACCCGATAAGGATCTGCCGCTAACGGTGGGAGAGGTCTGGGCTGAGGGGGAATCTGTAATTGTCAATGGCTGTCAGCTACCCTGTAGGCAAGGCACCGGCGCTATGATACGGGCGGCATTGTCTGTGACCGAATATCTAAAGCTCGGCCAGCCACAAGCCGTTGTCGCTGGTGACATCGGCGAAGGCAAGGGCAGCAGGGCAATCTATGAGCACCTCATCCATAACGTGAAAGCCCTTGTACCACAGGTGCTTACTCTGCACTACTGGCTGCCCGATATGGAGCTGACGAGGAGGCTCTGCGAAGCCGTCGACCAATGTGCCAACAGGCCGATCATGGTCGCCGATGCTGCCTCGATGTACTCTGCCAAGGCGTCCGGGTTAGCTTCGCGCTTCGATATCTTCACCCCTGACCCTACTGAAATGGCTTTTCTAGCCGACCCCGACGCCACCCACCCCGCATACATAACCAGACATCTATTCGACACCGACATCACACAGACCCCGAAACTGATTGCCGCGGCCTACCAGAACAACAGCGCAGCCAGGTTGCTTCTGGTCAAGGGGGCCGTCGATTATGTGGTGCGCCAAGGTGAGATTGTAGAAACAGTTGCTGAGCCCGATGTACCCGCGTTGGAGGCCATTGGAGGGACTGGCGACGCTATTACCGGATTGATTTCCGCTTTTGTCTACGCCGGTCTGGAGCCAAACGAAGCAGCTATAATTGCAGCCAAAACAAACCGCATGGCAGGAAGGTTTGCCCAGGCTACCCCGGCTATGAAGGTAGGCCAAATCATAAATCAGTTCCCTGCCGTGTTTAAGGAATACCTTTGTCATTGGAGCGGTGCCTGCTACCTCGAAGGAGGAAAAGATGACTGAGGTCGATGCTCGCGGGCTGTCATGCCCGATGCCGGTGATAAAGACCAAGAACGCCCTGGAGAGCATAGAGGAGGGGGAAATTGTGGTAATAATCGATGATGCCACTTCCCGTGACAACGTGATACGCCTGGCGAAAAGCAAAGGGTGCACCATCTCAGAGGAGAGAAAGGGGGATGAGTTCTATCTAACCCTGACCAAGGGTCGATGACAGCGGAGCGCTATGGACCCAGGGTGCCCCCATACGCAAAACGTTGTGTGGCTCCAGGCGAGGTGTTATGATGGCATCAGATACCATTTGCGCTTCCAATGATCTGGGGAGGATTAAATGGACGATAAGGTGAGGAAAAGGCTTACTGAGACCGTTCGTGGCTCTGGCTGAGCTTCCAAGATAGGTCCGTCGGACCTAGATAAGGCTTTGTGTGGGTTGCCGCTAATCGACGACCCCAACCTGCTCGTTGGCCTGGAGCAAGCCGATGACGCTGGAGTCTATAAGCTGAGCGACGAACTGGCGATCATCCAGACCATCGACTTCATCACGCCCATCGTCGATGACCCCTACACCTTTGGCCAAATCGCCGCCGCCAACGCCCTCAGCGACGTCTATGCTATGGGAGGCAGGCCCCTTACCGCAATGAACGTCGTCTGCTTCCCCATCAAGAGCCAGGATATCTCGATACTCAGTGAAATCCTGCGCGGTGGATGGGACAAAATGCAGGAGGCCGGGGTCACGCTGG
>CAZYLE010000136.1:0-5130 GCA_964648675.1 uncultured Dehalococcoidales bacterium | reverse complement strand
GAAGATGTGAGCAGGACGGGCTGACAGCTTCTTTTGTAAAAAAGCATAATCATTTCCCCAAAATACCTTTTAACCCGCAACCACAATCCCCCTTCCCAAACAGGCTTTTCCACCCACAACCGCAATCCCCCTTTTCAAAGGGGGATTTAGGGGGATTTTGGAGTGTCAATATATACATAATCCCCCTTGCCCCCTTTACAAAAGGGGGGATAAAACGTTTCCTTTTCTAAATGGGGGGTAAGACGACCCCTATATAAAAAAGGGGGTAAGACGCCTCTCTATAAAAGGGGGAAGATGTGAGCAGGACGGGCTGACAGCTTCTTTTGTAAAAAAGCATAATCATTTTCCCAAAATACCTTTTAACCCACAATCACAATCCCCCTTTCTAAACAGACTTTTTTACACACAACTATAATACACCTTTCAACAGGCTTATTTAACCTACAAACGCAATCCCCCTTTTCAAAGGGGGATTTCAGACTGTTAATCTCTACATAATCCCCCTTGCCCCCTTTATAAAAGGGGGGATAAAACATTTCCTTTTCTAAATGGGGGGTAAGACGCCCCTTTTTATAAAGGAGGATAAGACGACTCCTATATAAAAAGGGGTAAGATGCTTCCTTTTTTTGAAAGGGGGGAAGATGTAGAGATACAGGTGGACAAGGTATAGCCAATCGTAGTAGTCTTAGTAATACGTCGCATGCTTTCAGCAGCGAGTATCGGTATCAAGGAAACCATATAGCAATGTGGTCAAACGGCTATCCCCACGATTTGGTCTCCGCCAGGAGAGCAAATGGCCGTTGAAGAGAAAGCAGCCTATCGGTGGCCAATGCTGGCCTACCTCTTCCTGATAAACCTCACCGTTAATGGTTTTGTCGTGCACGTTCTGCCGCCGGTTTTCCCCCGCATCGCCGTAGAGATGGACCTGAACTATGCCCAGCTTGGCTCCATCTGGGGTGCCCTTGCTTTAGGCATGCTTTTCTTCTCCCTCATCGGTGGTGTCGCCGCCGATCGATTTGGTGTGAAGAGGGTGATATCGGTAGCTCTGATTTGCGCCGCTGTCCTCGGCGGGGTAAGAGGTTTAGCTACGAACTTCTGGATCCTGTGGCTGTGCATGCTGTTCATGGGGGTGAGCTACGGTTTCGTTATTCCCAATCTGACTAAGGGTGTAGCCATGTGGTTTGGTCCCACGGAGCTGGGCCGGGCCAATGGCCTGCTGCTTATGGGACCGGCTATTGGAGCAGGGTTGGGCTTGCTGGTGGGGGCTCCCCTGGCGACGGCTCTGGGTAGCTGGCAAAACGTGATGTACCTCGGCGCTGGGCTTTCCGTTGCTCTGTGGGTGCTGTGGCTGACAGCGGCCAGGGAAAGGCAACCCGTCGGAGCGATGGTTGAACTCATGAAGGCGCGTCCTGGCGTTTGGCAAGGGCTGCGTCGGGTCTTTACCGTCAAGGAAATGTGGTTGCTGTGCTTTATCGAGCTTTTAATTATCGGCAGGATGACAGCATTGATGGGGCTACTTCCCACTTTCCTGGTGGATAAAGGCATGTCAGATGCCGAGGCCGGCGTTTTTGTCTCGCTGGCAAATTGGGCTTCCCTGGCGGCCATGCTTGTCGGCCCTTGGCTTTCCGACCAGATCGGCTTGAGAAAGGTATTCGTGTGGCCATCCCTCCTGATCAACGTCGTTCTGGTTGGCCTGATACCGGTTCTGTGGGGATGGCCCCTGTATTTGGTCTGGATTCTCAGCGGTTTGGTGGCGGGGATGCTGCTGCCGCAACTGAGAAGTATCATTATGGAGCTGAAAGAGATAGGCCCCACACTTGCTGGCAGCGCCTTCGGAGGCATTTTCACCTTCAACCGCATTGGCGGCTTTACTGTTCCCTGGTTGATGGGGCTGATCATGACCGCCAGCGCCGCAATAGGGGTGTATTTCGTCGCTGGTCTGGGTGTGATACCGGCAGCGATGGTGCTCTTCGTCAGGGAGACTGGTCACGCCGCTCGCCGTGCCTCATAGGCAGCACCGGCGGATGCGCCCTAGACCGAATGGCAGGACCATAACCGCTGGTTTGCGTAACCTGTTACGGCGGATAATGGGTCTGTTAGCATGAAGAAGCCACTACAGATGAAAATCACACCCCCAACTTGACATCCAGGTGATTTTTTGCTAGTTTTGCCCCGCATGAGTTTCCTATGCTATCCCCGTGCAAATGCTTTCCTTAGCTTTCCGAAGTATTCACTGGAACAATAGCTACGGCACACCGGGGCGCCAGCCTAACATTTTCCCCTGGCGTACCACGGAGCAATCACCGAGGAGGTTGAAAATGGGTTACACCAAGGGTACGTCGGTAAATTCAGCTATTGGCAAGCGTAATACAGATTCCACCGGCTCAGCGGTGGGCGTGGTGCGTATGGACGCCGGCAGTTCGTACGCTGGCGTCGGTGAACTCCTTCAAGGCTACATCAACAAGTCCGACGAAGGCGCCTGGGAGAGTATCACAGCCAAAATAGACTATACCTACGAAAACCTCGCCCTCGCCCTGGCCTCTTTGGATGAGGAGACCGGCTTCGGCAGGGAGATAAAATCAAGGTTAGAGAAAGGGCGAAAAATTCTCATAAAGCCCAACCTGGTAACCACCTTTAGCATAGACCCCCAGACCCATGGCCCGGGACAGGGCAGTACCGCCTGCACCGAGTGGCCATTCGTAGCTGCGCTGATGAGATGGCTCCACGACAAACTGGATATCAGCTACCACCAGATGTCGCTAGGTGAGGCCGCCACGACAATGCCCACTGCAGCAAGCCTGTTCACCATAATGAACCCCGAAGGCAAGACAGTAACCCCGGAGGCCGTTATCGAAGGTAAAGCTGGCGGTTTCTACGGAGGCTGGGGATTCTACTTCGTCCGTAAATACCTGGCTCAGCGCCATGACCCATCACATAAGGACGACCCGATGCAAGGCTATGATGAAAGTGTGGCCGGGTCATATATACCCCCAGGGCATGCCCAAGACAAACTGATGGTGTACGACCTGAACCGAATTTACGATGACCTGACCAAGGGTCGGGACATAGAAGTCGCCGACGGCGCTAATTTCAACGCTATCACCCTGCACAAGGCGGTAGTAGGCGGAGACCCAGATGATGCTGAGGATTTGAAAGCCTACCCGGGTAGCGTACTGGTCAACGTGCCCAAGCTCAAGGTGCATCAACTTACCCTGTTGACCGCAGCAATAAAGAACCTGGGGATAGGCCTGTACCCGATGCAGGTGGCAGAAGAGGGCGTAGAGCAGAGGTTTAGCTGGAAATACAGCATCCCTCATAACGCCGTACCTGGTTTGAAGGCGGGCATTCCCCACTCGATCTGGACCGCCGACTTCGACCTGAGCACCGGCATTCCCAAGAGGGACAGCTCGGGCAAATATATGGTGAAAAAGAGCAGCGGAATCCTAGGAACCATGGTCGATGTTATCAAGGCGGCAAGCAGCCAGGGGATATTCATGCTGCACGTTGTCGACGCTATTGAGGCGATTGACCGAGACCACACCGGCACCATGACCGGCGTCAAGCAAGCTGAAGGCCTGGCCTTCGCCAGCCTCGACCCGGTGGCAACCGACCTTCTTTGTGCTCGATACATGTTCAGCAACGTGCCCCTGGACGAAGCGCAAAAAGCCCAACTGGAGGACGGAAACGGCGGCCTTTTCCCTCAAAAGGTGCCTGTCCCCACCGTTGAGGGCGATAACATCGTCACCCACACAGGCTACGATTGCCCGCTATCGCGAGACATATCTTTCCGATACGCCGAGGGAAGAGGTCTGGGTAGAAGGGAATACTATGTGGTTGGCCAGGATGCAGTTGCCGGTAGTCCACTTGTCTCCGTTGAGGGCCACCTGGGCAGGGTGAGCGAGGGGACCTTCTCCGACGTCGTCACCCAGACCATGTACTTCGATATGCTCAAATTGCCGTGGGACCTGCAACAAACAGCTTTCAAATACCTGGAAGCGGTGGACAAACTGGCAGGCTCGTCATTGAAGAATGAGTTCCTCGAGGCCTTGGACGAGAATGGGGACGGGGTTGTCAGCTATGAGGATTTCGGCAAGAACGGCTTTGTCAGTGCGTTCTTGGTTCTGATGGGCATCAGGGTCTCAATGGAAGGAACGCAGAGGTTTGGCTACCACCGCGGTTGCTTCACCATGACCGCAGCGCTCTACAGACTGAGTAATGCCATGTGGAACCCCGAGGGGCACGACATACTGAAATACTTCTTCTTCGGCCCCACCTGCCTGGCGGCCTATACCATGTCGCAGATGGGGCTTGAAGCTCAGGACCCGTTCCTTCCCTCCCTCACCTGGGGCAAGGGGAAATGGCCCAGCTACCAGCTGGCATCGTATATTCAGATCGGCAACTCCCTGTATGGCTCTGGCTTTCCGTTAAAATTGGGGGCCAAAGGCCTGTATGGTCACGCCTTCCGTTACGCCGACCTGACGCAGAACGAGGGACGATACAGCGGCAGCCTGCTGTACTTTCCCGAGCCAGAGGGCGCCCACACATATATGGCCGAGGTATTGAGTGGCGCAGCAACGCCCCTGGACTTCACCTTGTATGTGCCCAGCGGCTATGGCAGCCTGGGCGGCTCCAAAGTGCCCAACGTCGAGGAGACGAACGACCCGGCCAGGATTCTTACCGCCACCTTTGCCGGCGGCGAGGAGGTATGGTAGAAAGGAAGGGGCGCACTCCCAGTCGCCTTGCTTATTAGATAAAGCCAGTCCATATATCGAGGTTGATATTCTCAAATGGTGTAGTTAAAAAGTGGAGAGCACTTAAAACGTGCTCTCCACCATTCTATCTACTCCTCTCGACTCAACTCACTTGCGATGTTATCACCGCATCAGGCCTCTCTTTTACGAGACTGGCCTCAAAAACGCTCTCTCGAGCCAAGATCGAGTTTCCGCCCGCCCTGCCATCGGCAGGGCTTATATATCAACCTGCCAGACTCCTAGTAACGCGTGGAGCTTCATAACTCACCTCCAACGCAAAATTAGGGCCACGTGGCTTCAGTAATACTACCACGATTGGCTTCGATTGTCAATAGTTTGTGCTGGCTGACCACATAGGTAACACTGGTGTATGGCTTTT
>CAZYLE010000135.1:1982-5147 GCA_964648675.1 uncultured Dehalococcoidales bacterium | reverse complement strand
GCGGCGACGCTTACCAATCCCTATATTGAGCGCTGGAAGGAAAAGGGTGGTAAGGTAATAGGCTATTACTGCACCTATGTTCCGGTTGAAATTATCCATGCTGCTGGCATGTTACCTTATCGGATGAGGGCTACAGGGAGCACCAGTTCGGAACTGGGGGATGTTTATGCATCCCATACAAACTGCACCTTTTGTCGCCACTCCCTTGATCAAGCGATGAGGGGAGAGTTCAAATTCCTCGATGGGCTTGTTGCTCTTTACAGTTGTGACCATGTCCGCCGTCTGTATGATATCTGGAAAGCTGGGAAAGTCGAGCTCCCCTATTCCCCCTATTATTTCCATTTTCTTAGCGTGCCTTGGAAGGTTGATGCGCAGACTGAGGGGTGGCTGGCAGGTAGATTCGGTAGGTTTAGGCGGAGCCTGGAGGAGCACTTCCAGCTAACAATCACTGATGAGTCCCTGCGTCAGAGTATTAGAGCCTACAATGAGAAGCGCAGACTCATTAGGAGCCTTTATGGACTGAGGAAGCAGGAAGCGCCACCGATTAGCGGCACGGAAGTCTTGGAGATTCTTATCGCCAGCACTGCAATGCCAGTGGAGGAATTCAACCAGATGTTGAAGAACGTGCTGGAGGAACTCAAGGGACGAGACGGTCTTACTAGCCATACAGCTCGTTTATTGCTGGGTGGCGGTGAGCTTGAGAACCCTGATTATATCAAATTGATTGAAGACCTTGGCGGACTGGTGGTCACCGACTTTTTGTGTTTTGGGGTTAGAGACTTCTGGGATCTTGTTGATGAGGATGCCGAGCCGATACCGGCTCTAGCAAAGCGTTACATTGAGCGTGTCTCCTGTCCCCGTATGTTCGATCACCCTCGACGGCAAGCGTTCCTGATGGATCTGGCGAAGGAGTTCAAGATTGACGGGATTATAATCCAGCGGATGAAGTATTGTGATGCCTGGGGTGGCGAGAGTGCCATGATTCAATGGCAGTTAAGAAACGATGGAACGCCCTATATGGTGCTTGAAAGGGAATATCTGATGGGCGCTGTTGGGCAGATGCGAACCCGGGTTCAAGCTTTCTTGGAGACTATCAGGAGATAATACAATGCCAGAGAGATATCAGTTATACCGACAAATATATGAGTTAATTAAGGAAACGGAAGAACCTAGAATGAGAATGACAGGCAAATGGCTAGGGGGAGTCCTTCGTGCTGTGGATGAGGGGAAGCCCCTACTGTTTCACGGATTCACCACGTTTTCCGAAATTATGGTTGCTCTGGATGTACAGAACCTCTGCTGTGAGGCATGGGATGCGTTGGGGAGATATCTGGATCCTCAGCATCCTATTAGAAACATTGATGCCGCTCACGAGGCTGGGATACCTGCCGAACTATGTTCTTTCGACAAGACGATTCTTGGTAGCTTGATACGGGGGACGATGCCACCACCGACAATGATCGTCATAGCACTTTATCCCTGCCAGAACTCCGTAATAGCCTATCAAGCTATACAACAGCTAACAGGGGCTCCTATGTGGGTCGTCGATATGCCCTATGATATGGACGAAGAGGGGGCGATGGAGTACTGGGTAGGCCAGTACAAAGAGGCTATTTCCTTTATTGAAGAGCACAGCGGGAAGAAAATGGACTATGACCGCCTGAGGGAAGTGGTGGAGGAGAGTAACCGTTGTGTCGAGTACTGGCTTGATGCAGTGGAACTGATGAAACTGAAGCCAGCACCTTGGAGCGGCACTTTGGCTATGGGCACTCAGGCAGCTCTTTTTGCATTTGGTACTCCTGAAGGCACTGCGGCGGTGAAGAGCCTCCTTGATCAGATAAGAGACAGAGTAGCTAAGGGGGAAACGGCGGTTCCCGACGAAAAAGTGAGGGTGATCTGGTTCCAACTCCCGGTCTTTTGGGACGATGCCTTAATGCCGTGGATGGCGGACATGGGAGCAGTGGTTCCTTATGTGTTATTTGATGACTATCGTGTCGAGCCGGTGGATACCTCCACACCGGAAAGTATGCTCAGAGGCATGGCCAGGAGAGCGCTGGAGACCCCCATGGGGAGGGTAGGTCGTGGCGCTTATGACCTTGTTATCGAGGATGTCTTGTATGCGGTTGAGGCGTTTAAGGGGGATTGCGTTATTTTCGCTTCTCATCCCGCTTGCAAATGGATGTCTGGTGGTTATGGCCTGATGAGAGACGTCTTGCGTGAGCGCGGAATCCCTACATTGATGTATGATGTGGACCTCGTTGACCCGAGGATAACCTCCGCTGAAGAGTCGCGAACGCGGATAGAGCAATTTCTTAACACGATTGTTGCGCGTTAGCAGATTGCTGGGTGTCAGGTAGAGACCTCGGTGGTGACGACTATCGAACTGGCTGACTAATAATAGATAGCTTGACAACACTTCTCAGGATAGCCCCCATACCCCTATTCTAATCAACAAAAAACCTTAATATATAATTGGTGATAGTGCTCTGTATGTGGAAGTGACTCAAGTAGTATTACGGAAGTCGACAACTCTTCTAAGGCGGTGTATCATACAGAAGTTAGTTCCTATGGGCTTACCTCTAGCATCCAAGAAGCATTGAGAACATTTTGAAACATATCGAAATCTAATCAAATTTTGGAGATATGAAATGGCCGAGGTGAGAATCATACCGTGTCTGGATGTCAAAGATGGAAGAGTAGTCAAAGGGGTGAAATTTGTGAACCTACGGGATGCCCGTGACCCTGTTGAGGCGGCGGAAGCTTATTGCCAACAAGGTGCAGATGAACTTGTGTTCCTCGATATCATGGCTACGGTTGAGAACAGAGGGACAAGATTAGAGTGGGTCAAAAGGGTAGCTGAAAAGGTTACCATCCCCTTCGCTGTCGGGGGTGGTATCAGAGGCATTAAAGATATGGAAGACTTGTTCGCACTGGGTGTGAATAAGGTATCGATCAATACCGCAGCTGTTGAAAATCCCACGCTTATAGAGGAAGCCTCGAAGGAATTTGGAAGGCAAAAGCTGGTTGTCGCCATCGATGGCAGGAAGAATTCGCCGGATAGCGGTCTTCCTAGATTGGAAGTAGTGGTTAAGAGCGGCAATGAGTCCACGGGGATGGATATTGTGGAATGGGCAAAGAGAGTGGAAAGACTGGGTGCTGCAGAGA